>CAZSPJ010000015.1:0-12547 GCA_964608795.1 uncultured Candidatus Poseidoniales archaeon
GAAAAGGGAGTCGGGAGATTATGGCGGATACTGAAGTGGTCGCTGACTACACTCAGAACTTTGAGGGATGGATTGACGACTTCAACGAGTGGCAGACCAGAATAGGCTTCGATCCTTCGTGGCTCGGTGACTACCGCTTCGACATCAAGTTCGACTGGGACACTGCTGGTAACCAAATCGAGTTCGGCGATTTCGAAGGCAAACCGAAGTGGAATCGTAGGATGCAAATCCCCCAGCAGACCATTCGAGACGCCATCATCAACATGGTGAGTGTCCAAGGCGACACAGAGTTCGCATCAGTTGAGCAACAGAATCATCTGCTGGCCTCGGCGCCGACCGAGTACGACCGTAAATCGGCTCTGCGAATCATGTGTGAGGAGCAGCGCCACGGCTGGCAGATGGCCTATCTTCTTTGCACATTCTTTGGTGAGCAGGGTATGCGCGAGGCAGCCAAGCTACTCGAGAGGAACGCTCAGGAGGGCACTAGGATTCTGGGCTCTTTCAACGCACCAATCGACCACTGGCTTGACTTCTTCTGCTTCACCCACTTCATCGACCGTGATGGCAAATATCAACTCAAGATGCTTAGCACCTCGTCTTTCAAGCCACTAGCCGCTAGCATGGGTCCGATGCTCAAAGAGGAGTCGTTCCATCTCGGAACTGGAGCCAATGGTCTGCGACGGATAGTGAAACAGGGCGTAATCCCCTGCGCGTTGCTTCAGAAGTACCTCAACAAGTGGGTTAGTACAGGTCTGGATCTGTTCGGTACGGACGACTCTACTAGTGCACAGTGGGCGTATGTCTACGGAGTCAAGGGCAGATACGACGAACGAGAGGCGCAGGAGCCTGCAGACAGAGAGCATCTGAACGAAGCCAGCAGGGATCTTTACTTCCAAGAGCTAAGAGACGAGATGCGCAGGATCAGCAAGGTCCGCAAGGAGGGCGAACCGGAGCTCTACATCCCCTCGGACAAGTTCATGCGCGGGATAGGAAAATTCGCTGGCAAGCGCTACACCGTCCACGGAGAGAAGTTCGAGGGCGATGATGTCGCTTGGGAGGAGTACATCTCCACAGTCACCCCCACTGACGAAGACGAGGGCAGGCTGGTCAACGAGTACATGCAACAGGAGTGGATTCAGTACCGAGAGTGGAAGGGAAACTGAATCTTCCGGGGGCCCTCGATATGCAGCACATAGCGCTGTCATCTTTCAACAAAGAGCGGTGTCGACCGTTCTTCGATAAGCTGACTGAATACTTTCGCCAACACCACCACTCCGAAGAGGGAGATGCAGATGGTTACGAGGAACTGCTGTACAGAGTCCGCAGACCGTACACCCCCGAGATGCTAGACATGATTGACTATTGGATGGGGCTGGAGAAGCGAGATTGGCGCGAGGAGACTCAGAGAGAGGTCATGCTGGCACTGTACGCCATCAGATATCCGGACACGCTTCTGTTAGAGAGCTTCACTGAGAAGGCTAGGTCGGATTTACGAAGGCTGTCCGCCTACCTACACTTCACCAACCACACCTACGCCATCTGGGACGAGGATACAAGAATGGGGCTAGTCAAGTTGGGAATCGAAATTCCAGCCACTGAATCGGCTGATCCATTCGTATACGGCGCCTACGTCAGCGCCATCGAGTTACTGAAGGACGTCGCTCCATTCACTTGCTTCATAGAGCACGACGTGCCGCGCCAGAGGCTATTCCAAGCCGCGCTTGCAGCCTATGGCAGGGAGTGATCGGATGGATGTCCGGAGTGTCGCCGTCGTCGGCGCTGGGACTATGGGAGCTGGGATAGCTCAAGTTTGCGCCCAGACAGGGTGGACGACCCGTTTGTATGACGCGTTTCCAGAGGGTCTGACCAAGGGAATGGCTGCAATCGAGGCTTTCTGGGACAAAGGCATCGAACGAGGCAAGACCACATCCGACCAGAAGGCCGAGTGGTTGGGAAACCTGAGAGCTGTCAATGACTTGGCTGAGGCGGTCGAAGGCGCCGACCTCGTCATCGAGGCGGTACCTGAGAGCATGCAGTTGAAGCAGGACATCTTCGCCGAACTGGAGCGTCTAGCACCGAGTCACGCGATGCTCGCGACCAACACCTCAGGGCTCCCGATTTCCGAGATAGCGCAATCGACAGGCTGCCCCGAGAGGGTCATCGGGATGCACTTCTTCAATCCGGTACCGCTGATGAGTCTGCTTGAGCTGGTGCGCCATGACACTGTCTCCGAGGAGACCATCGCAGCCGCACAGTCAATCGGTTCTGCGATGGGGAAGACGACCATCGTGGTGCGCGACGTACCCGGTTTCGCAACCAGTCGCCTCGGGGTCGTGCTCGGCAACGAGGCGATTCGCATGCTGGCTGACGGAGTTGCCTCGGCAAGCGACATAGACACAGCGATGCGTCTGGGTTACAGGCATCCGATGGGGCCGCTGGAACTCAGCGACCTCGTTGGCCTGGATGTGCGACGTGACATTCTCAACAACCTCGCGGATGCCTTCGATGACGAGAATTACCGGCCGCATCCAATGCTAGACCAACTGGTCGAGGCAGGTGACCTAGGCAAGAAGGTCGGGAAGGGCATTTATGACTGGACCAGCGGCAAGAAGGTCGAGCGATGAAGAACCCCAGCCACCTGTTCCTCTGGGCTAGGCTGGCTGAGATAGTAAGAGACGGCTCTGCGGGCCTGCCGGTCACCGTGGACGAGCCAGGAGACCTAAGGATCGAGACCGAAGCGGGCAGGCCCTTCGCCAGCGTCAGGATACAGCTCCACCACGTAGGGGTCTACCTGCTGCCGCTGTACTACTACCCCTACATACTACCTTCCAGTCTTGAATCAAAGAAGTCCGGAGCTGTGACACTCAGATTCACAAACGAGGAGGATGCGATGATTGGCGAGCTTGGCACTCTGATAGAGCGCTGCCTATCGACCATCGGCAACTACTGAAGTGGTGGGCCCGCCCAGATTTGAACTGAGGTCTAACGCCCCCGAAGCGCCAAGTATAGGCCAAGCTAACCCACGGGCCCTGTGGCCGTGCGAATCGCGATTTGCGCATTAGCGTTGCTAAATCCTCCCGCGTGCGATTGGTGCGGACACCGGGAGTTGAACCCGGGTTAGCAGGTTGGGAACCTACTGTCATAACCACTAGACCATGTCCGCTTGCATCAGTCGGTCGTGTAACCGATGGTTGCGCTGTCGCCGTCTATTGACATGACATACAGCGATGTGAGATTGACACCTGAATTGCCCATCCCCCTTGTGAAAGCGGCCAGTGAGCCCGGTTTGTGATCCAACTTGGCTGACTTGAGTTCTGCTACCGAATAATCTGCACCCATGCCATCAAGCGCCGCAGAGGTGGCATCTGCGTTGTCGGTCAGAATCGCGGCAGATGCGGAGTCGCCCGTTATTGCAACGATAGCCAGTATGTTGACGTCTTCCGAAGCGATGGACTCGCAGTGTTCGGCCAGAGAGCCGGGTTCATCACTCATGTTGATTCTGAATTCCTTCATGAAGCGGAGTCGTGGGCGTTACATCTTGAATCTGTCGAAGTCATCTCGGTGGGCGATTTGAGAGCATCTGGAACAATCGAATGGTACGAGTGCCGGGATTTGAACCCGGGTTCAGGCGTTGGCAACGCCCGGTGATAACCACTACACTACACTCGTGTGGAATTCGGGAAACAAGAATTGCTTTTCTAAGCGTCGGTTTATCTCAGTCCAGCGCTATGAGCCGCTGCTTGATTTCCTCGAGAGTTTTTCTGTAGAAAGCCTCACCTCGGCCCACCGGGTCCTCAAGCCCCCAATCGTCGTCCATCGACAGGGCCGGACACTCGACACCGCAGCCCATGCTGATTATCTGGTCGAAACCGGTGGTGTCGATGTCGTCGACCGATTTGGGGTACTGCCCGCTCATGTCTATGCCAATCTCTCCGTTCACCTTGATTGCGTCCTGAGCCACTACAGAACCGGGATTCGTTCCCGCAGATTGGGCCTCGTGGCCCATCTGCTTGGCTACGGCCTCGGCCATCTGGCTGCGGCAGGTGTTGCCCACGCACACGAACAGCAGTCTCATGGCAACGCAGTGCTGTCCGGGTTTAATGAACTAAACCGAATTATTCGCAATATGCAGACTGAGTGAGTCTGAACAGGATTCAAGTATGCCTCATGCCGCGAGCGTGGTATGGCGGATTCGCCCATCAGCCACCACTCTGGAGGCTCGGTAGAGCAGGCTGACGGGGACGATACCTCTCCCGAACAGAAAGCGCAGATGGAGCAGGCCTACCAGCAGATGCAGCGCAAGTTGCGGATAACCAAGTTGGATGAGGATATCAAGCACAAGGTAATGGTGCTCTCCGGCAAGGGTGGAGTGGGTAAGTCCACTGTCGCAACAGGGCTCGCATTGTGCCTCGCGCGTAGGGGCATGAGAGTCGGTTTGATGGACATCGACATCACCGGTCCGAATGTACCAAAGATGCTTGGCATAGATGAAGCCGAGTTGGATGTCGAGGACGGTCAGATACATCCCGCACCTGGTCCTCACGGGCTGAAGGTAATCTCGATGGCTTTCCTGCTCGAGGATCCTGACAAGCCGGTCATATGGAGGGGTCCAATCAAGCTCGGGGCTATCCAGCAGTTCATTGGTGACGTGGCTTGGGGCGAGCTCGACGCCCTCATCATAGACTTCCCCCCCGGAACCAGCGACGAACCGTTGACCGTCAGCCAAAACCTCCCTGGAATAGACGGCGTTGTAATCGTCACCACACCTCAGGAGGTGGCTCTGCTCGACAGTCGCAAGTCAATCAACTTCGCCAAGACCCTCTCAGTCCCGGTGCTGGGTGTGGTCGAGAACATGAGCGGTTACACGATCCGAGGCACCGCCGAGCCTAACTCCGAGGTCTCTGTCATGGGTCCGGCAGGCGTGCCGCTGCAGGCGTTGGCGGACGCGGCGGGCGACTGGTCGGTGACTCTGGACGTCTTCAAATCCGGCGGAGGCGCCTCTGCTGCCGCAGAACTGGATGTGCCGTTCCTCGGCTCCCTGCCTTTCGATCCCGGGATAGTCAGGGGAGGAGATGACGGGGTCCATCGGATCATCGCTGAGCCCGACGGTGAGACGGCGAACTCGTTCGATGTGATAGTGGACAACGTTCTAGCCACCCTCGAAGAGGGCTCCGGACCCCAAGTGCGCATTACTTGACGGGTCCTCTCGCAGAGGGGTCGATTTGATGGCGCACTCGCGACCCCAAAAGGACAGGCATGGCAGCGGGCACTGGCATCTACATCACCTGGGTAACGGGTGCAATCATACTCAGCATCGCGATGATGCCGCTGTTCAAACCCAAGTACGCGAAACTCAGCCTTGACGGCTTCATCGACATGTTCAGGCGCTACTGGGCGCATATGATCGTGGTCTTCTCGGTCTACCTCTGGAAGGATCTGCTGGATGGCATGGACAGGGTCCTGATGGCCAACACCCAGATCGACATGACTCCCTATGTGTACGCCATAGAGGGCGACATTGTGCTGTGGATCCAGCAGGGGCTTCGCAATGCCTTCCTCGACGAAGCGCTGACCCACTTCTATGTCATGGGTTTCATGACCGCCACCTTCGCTTCCTTCCTGTACCCGATATACTTCGATGACAGGCACATGGCGGACAGGGTGTCGCTGTCGATGTTCTGGGTCTACGTCCTAGCCATCCCGTTCTACCTGTTCTTCAATGTCGGAGTGACCGGGAGTCACATTCCGGCTATGCAGACCATAGCTTACGACCTGACTCCCGAGATCAACAACTGGTTCACCCGCATCGATCCGTTCTCAAACGGCATGCCCAGTCTGCACATCGGGTTGCCCTTCGCAATCTGGCTGACCATGCAGAGGTGGGACGATGACGGCAGGTGGGCGAAGTACCGTGGCTTCTTGATGGCGTTCACAGTACTGACTGCCTTCGCCATCATCTACCTCGGCATCCACTGGGTAGTCGATATCATCGGTGGCATGGCAGTGGGCATCCTAGCAGTCCAGATGACCTCCAAGACCAATCAGCCATTTTGGAATGTCGCAGACGAGCGCCTGTTCAGCCGCAGGCTGGCGCGCGCTATCGCCGATCCGGGCAAGTCAGTCCGAGGCACGGTCGGCAGCATCATCTCCGTGTTCAAACCACTGAGGGAGCCGAACAGGAAGCAGACTAGTGCGATAATCGCAGCACTGCTCCTCTCCACGGGCTTCGTGCTGCTGTGGGACGCCACGCACCAGGACTTCCCCGTCGAGGGGGTGGAGTGGCCGACCTCGGCTGCCGGCTCTGACGGCTGGCTGGTCTCGGTCGAGGAGGACCCAGAATCCATGAGTGTCTCGATAAGCGTCTGGAACGTGAGTGACGAGCAGGGCAGCATGATCTCGGGCGAACCATGGGAGTCTTCACCGGCCGTCGCCATCTCGGGCTCCTCGCTGGTGCTCCACGACTCGCACAGGCTGGATTACTACGAGCTTGAATCCAACAGCACCGAGTTCTCCCCGAAGTTCAGCCGCAACGAGAGCGAAGTGGTGCTCGATGTCGCCATCGCCGAGTCAGCGACAGGACAGGCTCTGCTGGTCGTGGTCCACGAGGATTACCTCGAGGTCATGGATAACGAGCAGGCAACTGTGGGGTTCGAAGCGCCGGGGGAGGTATTCTCCCTCGTGGCCGCGTCCGGGCATCTGGTGGCTTGGGCTGACGGGACATCGTCCTCTCCTACTGTCAATGTGACTTCGATCTCAGGTAGCATCTCCATCAGCCTAGTGCTGGACGCGAGGGCCTCCGCGGACGAGGACGAGTTCTTGGAGGAGATCTCCGGCATAGCTGTTGACTACAGCCACGCGGAGGTCATCGATATGGACATGGACCCTTCTTGGGTAGTCGCGGTAGTCGATGTCGGCCCAGTAAACCGTACTGTTCTGGTGAACATTCTGACTGGAGAGCAGTCCGTGCTCTCTGACCCGAAGTGGGAGTCATCTTCGCCAAGCGTCGCTCACGGGCGCGTCGCATTCCTGCAGATTCCGGGCTGGGACCCATCGCTCGACCCCGAGGAGGTAGCGACAGCTCGTGACGTCTATCTGCATGACATCGAAGCGAACACCACCTTGGCGATAACCCACGACGAGGACGTCGACCAGCTCGACCCTCAGGTGCTGTTGGAGGACGTAGCCTGGGTCGAGGTCGACTCCGACGGGACATCGGCCCTCAAGGTGTACTCAGGCGAGACCTTTCAGCCGTACTCCTCTGTGATACTGCAGGCGGCCATCCTGATGCTGATACCGCTGCTGTTCCTTTGGGCGTATCAGGCAGCCTCAGAACGCCGGGGCTGATTGCTCGGTGAGCCGGAACATCTCGTCGAGGCAGCGGCCCGCCCTCTCGATGACATCTGCATCGAGTTCGATGACCTGCTCAGGACGAGGATTTCTGAGTGCCTGCAGAATGTCCTCAAGCTGAGTCGTCTTCATGTGACGGCACATCACGCAGGCCCCAATCAGGTTCAGATCATCATCGGACTCCGCAATCACCCTGTCGGCAGTGCCGCACTCGGTGATTAGCATCAGGTCCTTCTTCCCCTCCGAGGAGAGTCGAAGTGCCTCGTTCATCAGCACCTCGCTGCTACCGACGAAGTCGCTCTCCTCGATGACGTCGGCATCGCACTCGGGGTGACTAAGCACCTTCAGATCGATGCCGATTGCAGCAGTGCGCTTCCTCCAGTTACGGATCTTCTTACCGGTGAATGCAGCGTGCACCTCGCACTCTCCATCGAACACGATGACCTCCTTCTTCCCTGCCAAGTGGTTCTGCAGGTGCTTGCCCATAAAACGGTCCGGGACGAAAATCAGTTTGTCACCGGGAAGAATCTCGCAGATCTTCATGTAGTTGCTGCTGGTTACGCAGACGTCGCACTCGGCCTTGACCTCGGCGCTGGTGTTGATGTAGCACACGACAGGGGCACCGGGGTGCATCTCCCTGAGGTCGCGAATGTCCTGTGCGGTGATGCCGTCGCTCAGTGAGCAGCCCGCCTCGGGAGACGGATGGAGCACGAGCTTGTGCGGGCTGACTATCTTGGCGGTCTCGGCCATGAAGCGGACGCTGGAGAACAGGATGGTCTGCTGCGGGGCGTCCCGGGCCTCCTTCGAGAGCGCGTAACTGTCGGCCACCGAGTCGGCCACGCCGTAAGTGATGTCCGGCGTCTGATAGGAGTGGGCGATTAGGAAGACGTCGTTATCCAACTTCAGGTCGTTAATCTCCATAGTGAGAGGCGCGATTGCCCTGCAGGTGTCCAGACTCCACCTCACGGGCTGCTTGATGGCGCTCTGCAAGCGCCTAGCCTCCATCTCAATCTCGAATTCGGAGTAAGAGCCCGGAATCAGACTGCCACGAGGCGTCGGCGCGGACGGAAGCTCGATTGTCATGTCTCCCGGGCCTTCGTCATGTGCAACCGCTTTCAAGGCATCTCATCTCGGAGTGGCATGGCCACCGCCGCGATACCGATGTGGGCACCTTCCGAAGTGCTTCACGAGGGTGCAGAGGCCACGGCCACAGCAGGGGCTTGGATGGGCAAGCCAGCAGTGCTGAAAATGCGCAGACCTCGCGGCTACAGGCACCCTGATCTAGACCGCAGGCTGACGCGCCAACGCCTAACGGTGGAGGCTAGGGTTCTAGGCAGACTGCAGAACATGGGCTTCCCTTCCCCGTCACTGTACGATCTCGATGTCAAAGAGGGCTGGATTCTGCTCTCCCGTATAGACGGTAGACCCCTATGTGAAGCGCTCAGAGACGGTTCAGCGGGCCTTACCGCAGTCAAGTCTACCGGGGCGCTAATCAGGAGGCTGCACGAGGAGGGTTTCTCCCATGGAGACATGACCACCCACAACATACTGATCGACGCCTCAGGCTCCCTGAGCGTAATCGACTTCGGCCTCGCTAGGATCTCGCCCGAGCTCGAGCACATGGGACTGGACCTACAGGTCCTCAACGAATGCCTGACGGCTAGTCACTCTGAGCTCGAGGGCGCTGTGGAGGCGATGGTAGAGGGCTACCTAAGGGACGGAGGAAGTGAATTCGAGGCCAGTGATGTGGTTTCTAGGTTCGACGCCATCAGGGGCAGGGTCAGGTATCACGGATAGGCGATGCGATGAGGATACTGTTTGCGACCAGCAATCCCAACAAGGTGGAAGAGGCATCCGTGGTACTGGGTCAATCCGGCCACCAAGTCGAGCAACTGCTGGTCAATGGTGCCCCGCCAGATTTCAAGGAGCCTAAGGAACTAGGTCTGGAAGCGG
Organism: uncultured Candidatus Poseidoniales archaeon; assembly: GCA_964608795.1. GTDB lineage: Archaea > Thermoplasmatota > Poseidoniia > Poseidoniales > Thalassarchaeaceae > Thalassarchaeum. The sequence continues at coordinate 9,301 of CAZSPJ010000015.1, forward strand.
TGGCTGTGGCCAAAATCGAGCAGGCGCTAGGACTCATACACGGCACCGAATTGGAGGGATTTGCAATCATGGTCGAAGATTCCGGGGTATTTCTAGATGCCTTCGAAGACTGGCCGGGAGCCGAATCCTCGGACGTAGAGAAGGAGATCGGCTTAGAAGGAGTCCTAGGGATGCTGGCCGACGGACGGCAGAGAGGCGCTGAGTACAGGGCCGTCGCCATCGTGTCCGATGGAGCCGGGACGTGGCGAGGCACGGGCGTTTGCAGGGGCAGAATCTCTGAGACAGTGAGGGGAGACGCAGGGTTCGGGTACGACCCCATCTTCATCCCTGACGAGGGCGACGGGCGCACTTTCGGGGAGTGGGGAGAGGGAAAAAGCAGTGAAATCACCCACAGAGCAAGGGCGATGAACCGTCTCGCGGACCTCCTCAACTCCCCGTCAAGGTGAAGGAGGAGCGCTCTCCGTGACAGGTCGATAGGCATGGTCTCGCTGACTCGTATGGTCCTCTGGGCGGCGGTTCTGCTAGGTATTCCGCTGTTTCTGGTCCTGCAGGGTGAAGCGAGCATGGTCACTAGGGTCGCGGGTGGCACGATACTGCTCGCCCTAGTATCGATTCTGATGTTCTCAGGCCGCTCTCCTGTGCCCAAGCCGCCTAAGTCCAAGACTGTGGTCGTGGAGGAGCCGGGGGCTGAGTTCGACCTGCCTGAGCCTGTGCTCGAACTCGAGGGAGCGAGTGAGCGTCGTGAGGACAAGATCAAGCGGAGCAGAGGGAAAGTGGCACAGCCCGTCTCCGAGGCGCTGCCGCCGCCTTTGCCGGTCCCGCCGCCGGTTGCGGTGGCTGAGGATGAAGGGGCACCGGCGCTTCCTGTGCCTCCCGTTCCAGGTGATGGCACCGTGGTGGCATCGAGATATGTGGCCGAGTCGGACCCGCAATTCGGGGAAGAGTCGGAAGTCGAGGCGTTCGTCAGCGACAGGAGGGTCAAACGAGCCGAGATACGCTCCAAGCTGGTCAGGAAGCGCCGGATGGACCTAGCAGAGAGGAAGGCGTCGAAGGCGAGGGCATGGTCGGCAGTTGAGGATGGTGAGAATCTCGCTGCTCTGCTCAAGGGTCCAGAACACGGATTGACGGTCCTCGAAGAGCCCGAAGAAGTCGATTCCAGCAAGCCGCAGGGCATCTCCTACATACGAATCGACGATGAGCGGGTTCTGAAGGTCAGGCTGCCTCTGGAGATGCCTGTGAAGGAGTCCCCAGCGCCTGCCCCTCCGGAGATGCCAGAGATGCCGCTTCCCCCTGCCGAAGGCATGCCACTGCCCCCGGAGCTGTCGCCGATGCCGCCGCCTCCCGGATTGCCTCCAATGCCTCCACCGGTCACCCCCGACGACCAGTAGCCAGGTGACTGAAAATTGAAGCGCGAGGCGACTGTGGGCGTCCCATGGGCGGGGTGCTGCTTGCTGAGGACATCGCTGTCGAGGGGTGCAGCCCGCCAGGCGGAGTCATAGCCGTCTGGACGTTGAACCGCCCCGAGAAGCTCAACGCCCTGAATCGAGACTCGCACTTGGCGATCAAGGAGCAGTGCGTGCGAATTGAGTCGGACGACTCAGTCAGGGCCGTGGTCATCCGCGGTGCGGCCCCACCTCCGCCGGAGGAGGGCAAGCGGTCCAAACCGGCAGCCTTCGCTGCGGGTGCAGACATCTCCGAGTTCGCGGGCAAGAGCTCTGACGATGTGCGCGAGTTCTTCGCGAACAATGCTTGGGAGGCGGTGTGGGGCCTTTCCAAGCCGACCATAGCTATGGTAGACGGCTTCGCTCTAGGTGGCGGAACCGAGCTCGCACTGGCCTGTGACCTGCGGGTCGCTTCGTCGCGAGCCAAGTTCGGACAGCCCGAGATAAACCTCGGGCTGATACCGGGTGGCGGTGGGACCCAGCGCCTGTGCAGGCTACTGGGCTACGGCAAGGCGATGGAGATGACACTGACCGGGGAGATGGTTGGCGCTGAGGAGGCCTTGAGCATCGGACTGGTCAACAAGGTGGTCGAACCCGAGGAACTCGAGGAAGCGGCGATGGCGATGGCGGAGAACATAGCTAGGAAGTCGCCTTACACCGTCAGGGTCGCGAAGCGCGCCGTTCGTGCTGCTCTGGACCTGCCGTTCGCAGAGGGAGTCCTCGTCGAGCGCTCGGAGTTCGTGGCGCTGTTCGACACCGAGGACAAGGAGATCGGGGTGTCTGCCTTCCTCAAGCGCAAGGACGCAGAATGGGTCGGCCGGTAGCCTGCGTCCAGCAAGCGTCATGTCCGAGGAACGCTCACCACCGATCATGACGGGGCGCGTATTGGTGCTGTGCGGTCCACCCGGCTCGGGTAAGGGCGTGGTGGCACGAAATGCGTTCGAGCGTGGGATGAGTGTCCTCTCACTGGGCGACATCGTGCGCGCAGAGATGGCCTCGAAGGGCCTGTCGGAGACTCCCGAGAACGTAGGCATGACGGCTCTCTCGATGCGCGAGGAGCACGGTGAGGAGATTGTGGTTGACAGGCTTATTCCAAGTCTGATGAGTGCCTTGGAGGAGTCTGACGTGCTTATCGACGGGATGCGTCAGCCCGAGGAGCTGGATAGGCTTAGGGAACATGTCGGCGATGTAACGGTGGTCGCACTGTCGGCGTCGCCTCAATCGAGATTGGAATGGCTCGAGCAGCGCGGGCGAGGAGAGGACGGTAGCGGAGTGGAGTTCGCCGAACGCGAGGAGCGCGAGTGGGGATGGGGGCTCGAGATGCTGATGGCGCAGGCTCACGCGATTATCCTCAACGAGGGTTCTCTCGAGGAGCTAGAGGAGAGGTCAGACATGATTCTCGAAGCGCTGGGATTCTAGTTGCTCAAAGGAATCGTCTATCTGTCCAATCGGGTCGCCGATGCTAGCATCCATGATGAGCCATCCGGATTCGTCGGCCTTACCCAGCATCTCATCCTGAATCGCCCTGATGCGACCGAGGTTGTCCAGATAGTGGTCCAGTCCGCGGTCGTTGTGCCTCTCTCTCATCCTGATGAACTGCCGGTGGGTGTCTTCGTCCTCCACGTGGAGCAGCACTCCACAGGCGAGCCCTCCCGATTCCCTCCATTCATCGATAATGCCGCTGCCAGGGATGATGTGGACCCCTTCGAGCAGCAGGTCGGAGCGTTTCGAGGCTGCTCTGCTAACAACTGCCCGTACCGCCTCGGAGAGAACTGCCACGGTCGCATGCCAGTCCTCAACCACGC
>CAZSPJ010000016.1:0-11653 GCA_964608795.1 uncultured Candidatus Poseidoniales archaeon
CAACATGGTCTCACGCTAGGACTCTCTCTTCGTCCAGAAGACCGGCCCAGTGACGCACCGCCATCTCGGCTATCTTCTTCGAGGACTGACCCAGTACGACGCCGTGACCGTTGTCGAACATCAGGAGTTGTGCGTTGTGTAGGGCGGCGTTGATCCTCAGGGCGCCTAGCCTACCATCGAGCTCGATGTCGGCGAACCTCTCGGCGGCGAGTTCCAACATCACCGCTCTGCCGATGGAGAATCTGATCAGCATCCCTCCCATCTCCATCGTCAGGTTCTCCTCTGACATCCCAAGGGTCAGCAGTAGTTCCTGCATAGCGATCCTTGCGACCTCGGCTCTTGCAATGCCATGCACGAGGACCGAGCCGTCGGGTTCGACGACGAAAGTGGCACGGGGCTGCTCGTGGCTGACCACAACATAGGGGCCGCTCACCGTCCCACCAGTCAGGGACACCGCATCGTGATGGTTGATCGGTGATGACGGTGTGAACCTGAAGGTCTGGGTCTCGATGTCGACCACTATTCTCCCCTCCTCCATCATCGCTCCTCCCTGCTCACCGGTTCTGCGTCCGGCCAGGCCCCGACTGCTGCCTCCAAGGAGGGCAGCCAGGCTTGGTGGACCGGTACCAGCAGGGTGCAGTCAGATGCCTCCGCATCATCAACCCTGCTGTTCCTCAAATTTGCGAGGGCACCGCGCAAACGGGCTGCGAAGCGGCCGTTGCGCTCGGAAATCAGCCCGGCGGTAAGAGCTCCTTGCTCCTCTATCCACCAAGCCGCGCAAGATGCCGCAGCAGCGCCCAAATCGGGGTTTGCGCCCTTTGACCTCTCGACCATCGCTACGGCTGTGGTTCGGGTCTTGCGCCAACGTCGCGAGGTGGTCAGAGTGGAGAGGAGGTTGGTCACCCGCGACTGTTCGTCGGCGCTCCTCTCGAACCAGTCTGCCCAATCGGGATCATCCAACTCCGGCTCAATCGAGTAGATTGGCATGCCGCCCCTCGCGTTGTCAGCGTGGAGCAGTAGTCGGACCTGCTCCGGGTCGGGTATCTTTGGGCCGTCGACCTCGTACTCCTGCAGGTCCTTCATCAGTCGGCCGAGCACGGTGCCCGAGGCGATGGCCGCCTCGATGTGTACGCCCGGGCTCTCCCTGTCCTGCTCCTCGTCCTGCCTCCATCCGCTGAGGTCACTCAGACTGAACAGCAGCGCGAGCCCATCCCATGATTCCCTGTACCTCAGCGAGGGCGGCATGCGGACGCACGGCAGGTGCGGCCACAGCACTATGTGTCCACCATCAGGGTCATCGAGGACGGTCGAGTTCCAGCGCAGCTGAGGTACTTCCACGGTGCTGCGAGCGGCCACCCTCGATTGAAGACAACGGTCGAAGAACCGATTCGACGAAGATTGCTGAAATGTAGGATTGAAGGGGGGTGGGCTCTCGAGAGCGGATGAGAGAGATGTCTGAATCCCACTCCCTTGAGCCCGTCGTGCTGCTGAACGAGGTCTTTCCGGGGCACACCAACTCGATGAACACGCTGTATGGCGGCCGTCTGATGTCGATCATGGACACCGCTGCCGGCATGGTCTCAAGCAAGTTCGCACACAGCGAGTTCGTCACCGTCTCCGTAGACGCCCTCAAGTTCCGCAGGCCGGCCTACCAAGGCGACATCATCCGAACCACAGCCAGAGTAGTATGGACCTCGCCACACACCGTTGGGGTCCATGTGGTATCATGCAGGCTATCACGCTCCGAGTGGGAGGGCGAGGAGATCTGTTCGGGTTTCTTCTTCATGGTGGCTGTCGACTCCGACATGCGACCGGCCGGAACCCCTCAGTTCACTCCTGAGAGCGATGAGGAGAAGAGACTCTGGAACAGGGCTCAAGCCGCTCGCGACGCTATGGGATGACCGCCCAGTGTTCTGATAATTCGATTAGGGATGTCTGGCCGCTCTCGGCTCGTGTGCGCGTAAGGGGCGCGCGCGAGCACTCAGCACCCCGAGCAGTTATAGCCAATCAGAGTCGCTGGAAGCGTCGGGATGTATTCAGTCGGGCTCGCGCCCGACCGAGACGAAGAGAAGTCGGAATTGTTCGGCAATCTGAGTCTGGTCGGGTCTGGAGGGAGGTTTGTTGCGGTTCTGACCAAGCGTCAGCTGACGCTTGAGAGATTTGATGGACATGGCATCCGACTCTCTCTGGGTTCAATCTCGAGAATGCGCCACATGAAGGTCCCGATGTTCCCTTCGGGAACCGTTCCCATCGGGTTGTTGGCAATCTACCTCGGTATGAACATCCTGATGCCGCCTTACGCCATGGTGGCGACGGCCGGAGGATCCCTAACGCTCCTCGGATACGTCCTATCCAGAACCTCGGTCCTAGCCATTGAGACAGAGGCCGGGGACAGGCACATCGTATCTGGCAGTGAGGGCATCCTGCTCAGACTGTGCCTGATGGTTGACAGGGTCCGCCACGGCAGTACCATCGACGAGGCCCGCAAGGGGCTTGAGCACATCGATGCGGAACTGCCGACCTATCCGGCTTTCAGAGACGCCGGGGGCGGACTGCCTGAGCCGAAGGGCCTGCTAGCCGCCCCCGAGAACGAACTGCTGCTCGGAGCCGCTCCAGAACCGGAAGACGAGCCTCTGTTCACCGGCTTCGCTGCTCCTCCCTCTCCTGCTCCCTCGTCACCTGCGATGACTGAGGCAGAGTCTCTCTTCCCTTGGGAGGAAGAGGCTCCTGTAGAGTCGTTTCCAAGTTTCGAACCTGAACCCACTCAAGAGGACACCCGCTCAGCTTACGAGAGGGCTTGGGACCGGGATGAGACTCCGCAATGGTACGAGGAGAAACCGGTCGGCAGCCGGATAGACTCTGCACTTGGTGAGGCTGCTGTGGGAATGGACATGTTCGGCGAGGGCGGCATCTTTGGTGCTGAGCCCGCAACCAATTACTCACCCCCCACGACTCCCCCTCCCTCAAGTTCCGTAACACCGACAGCGGGCTACGCTCCCACTGAGAGCTACATCAACGCTGCAGGACCCTCTGCCCCCGAACGTAGACCAACCAGTTCGCAGATGATTAGGCGGGCGCAGGACAGATTCGGGATCTCCGGCCCCTACGCCGGGCAGGGCCTGCCGGCCCCTACAGAAGCGGCCATACGTGACGAGTGCCGGCCCGGCGTCGTCAAGCAGGCACGTGCCAAACAAGCTCTGCTGACGAGCGGGGAGTCGCCCCTGCCAGCGCTCGATGCCTCGAGTCTTGAGGAGTTTCCGGGGTTGTCTAAGATCGCTAGCTCGATGAATTCGGGCAGAGTCAGGACCAGTAGGAGGAAGACGCCCAAGAGAAGGCCCAACTGGATTGGCGCTCTGCTGGGTTCGACAGTTCCCCCGGCTCGCAAAACGACTGACTCTTATGCTTCCGAGTACGGTGACGGTGACGGGGAGGAAGTGCACCCGGGCGCTAGGTTCCAGTCCTCGCAGCACATCCGTCTCCGTAGTGACCAGGACCATCAGGCCGATGTAGTTGGCAGAGCGACAGAGGCAAATGCACCCGGACCCCACTCGGCACAGGACGCATTGGACCAACTCGTGAACAGGGTCTCGAGCGGTAGCGAGGACAGTCCTCCCGAACTGCCTGAAAAGGAAGCAGGACTCAGGTTCTCGCAACTCAGGAGGACGTCGTCCAAGGGCGACCCGCATCCGCTCCCCGGAATCAAACGGCTAGAGTAATCACAGTCCGACCATTCTCCGGTACTTGTCCGCCCTAGCATGATACCTGCCCCTCTCGAGACCGTATAGGGCAGATGCCCCGAGTCCCTCGATGGTGAAGGACGCGGTCACAGTCGCGTGGACCAATGCGTTGCGCATGGTCTCTGTCTGGTTCAATGCGCCCTTCCTTCCAGCCACGTTAGCCAGCAGGGCGCCGGCGAACGAGTCTCCGGCTCCCGTGGGGTCGACCAGATCGTCAGTGGGATAAGCTGGCAGGGTGATCGTGCCACAAGGCAGGTAGGCCACAGAGCCGCTGCCGGCGCGCTTGATCACCAAGCTCCTAGGCCCGGGTCCGGCCTCCTGACCCCCATACAGCGCAGCGCCCGAGCGAATCGCCTCAACTGCGCGGTGGAGCACCTCCTCGCCGGCGAGCGAGCACACCTCCTCCTCGTTGAGTATGGCCATGTCCACCTTGCGCAGGGCTTCGGACAGCAACTCAAACTCGGTGTCTATCCAGAGCATGAACGAGTCGAGGGCAGTGATTACCGCACCCGGACACTGGTCAAGTACCGAGACTTGGGTGCGCGGGTGCGTGTTGGCGCAGAGCAGGACCTCGGGGGCTCGCCACGACGATGGCACCTCGGGTCTGAAATCCTCGAGCACGTTAACCTCGGTCAATAGGGTCTGGACTTCTTCCATGGAGCCCTCGTAACGACCGGCCCAGCGGAATGTGCGCCCGTCCCTGCGGACCACTCCCGCTAGATTCAGTCCTGAGTCCTCAAGTATCTCCTGAGCCCCCTCTGGGAAGTCAGTGCCTACCGCACTGACCAGCCCTACGCGCGGTGGCTTGCGGGGCGTCAGCGGGAGGTGGAATGCCGAGGCCAGCCCGGCGTGGGTAGCGGCACCTCCGAGGAGATCTGAGCCGCTCGCCTCGGGGGTGTCGATGTCATCGAAACCGATGCTTCCTACAATCACCATTTCCACGCCATCACGCTCCGTCCAGCAGTCCCGGGTGCTCATCGAGGTACCCTATCGTGACTTCTCTATTGCGGAAGTCAATCTCGTTGAGAATCGCCCGGTGAAGGGGTATCAGGGTGTCGACCCCGATGATCAGCGTCTCTGCGAGAGCAGAATCCATCTTGGCTATGGCCTCGTTGCGGGTGGGTGCCCATACGATGACCTTGGCCAACAAGGAGTCGAAGGAGGGCGGCATATCATACCCCGTATGCGCATGCGTGTCCACGCGCACACCGGGACCGCCGGGCCAGTGGCACTCCCAGATGCGCCCCGGTGAAGGCTCGAGAGTGAACGGGTTCTCCGCGTTTATCCTAGTCTGGATGGCATGGCCGGAGATGCTGACCTCGTCCTGCGTGATGGGCAAGGACTCCCCGGCCGCAATTCTGATACCAAGAGAAACCAAGTCGACACCGGCGATCATCTCTGTGACCGTGTGCTCTACCTGTACCCTAGGATTCACCTCGAGGAAGTAGAACTCTCCGTCGGTGTCTCGTAGGAACTCAAAGGTGGCTAACCCCTTGTAGCCCACCGCCTCTGCACCAGCTACCACCCTAGCACCAAGCTCCTCACGTACTTCTTCAGACAGCCAAGGACCCTCCTCGATGATCTTCTGATGCCTCCTCTGGATGGAACAGAACCTCTCGCCGAAGTGAATGGCCTTGGAACCGTCGCCGAGCACTTGGAATTCGATGTGCTGGGCCCCTTCGATGTATTTCTCCACGAACACTCTATCGTCCCCGAAAGCCGACAGTGCGCGACCTTGGCACAGCCTCAGAGCAGTTTCGAAGTCATCCGCCGATTCTACTATCTGCATGCCAATCCCACCGCCGCCAGCTGCCGCCTTAATCATCACTGGATAGCCGATGTCCTCGGCCATAGCCCGTGCGTCCTTCTCGTTCGATATCGACTTGCCAGAGCCCCGGGCAACGGGCAGGCCCGCTCTCACCATGGCGTCTCTGGCAGAGAGTTTGTCGCCCAGTAGTCTGAGGACCTCGGCGCTTGGTCCGATGAAGGCTATGCCCTCCTCGGCCAGCCTCTCAGCCAGAGCCGGATTCTCAGCTAGGAATCCGTATCCCGGATGCACTGCATCTGCTCCGACATCCTTGGCTGCGGAGACAACGGCTTCGATGTCGAGGTAGGAGGCCAGTGGGTCATCGCGCGCGATGAACACTCCCTCGTCGGCCAGCCGGACCGGGAGAGTCAGCCTGTCGTCGCGCCCGTGAGTGACCACGGCCTCGACACCCAGCGAGCGCAGCGAGCGGAGTATCCGAAGCGCGATTTCGCCGCGATTGGCGATGAGCACCCGGCGGAACATGGTGAACCGCTCCTAGCGCGCGCCGTATGAGCAATGCGGAGCAGGGGCGATCAGTAGACGTCCCTGAGGTAGCGCTTCTCGGTCTTCATCAGGCCGGTCTCTACGAATTCCTTGGCCTCTTCTTCCGACATACCACCGAACTCCGAGCAGATTTCGATGAGGGTGGTGTGGACGTCTTTGGCCATGTAGTTCTTGTCGCCGCAGACATAGAAGTACCCGCCACCGTCAATCCAGTTCCAAATCTGCTCGCCATTCTGCTTCATCAGGTGCTGGACGTAGACCTTCTCCGGGCCCGCGCGCGACCAGGCCAAGTCGTGGCGATCGATGAGGCCGCTATTCCTCCATGCCTCCATCTCCTCACGATACAGGTACTCGCCCTCCTCGGTCCAGTCGCCGAAGAACAGCCAGTTGCGCCCGTTCCCGCCGTCGATCTCACGCTGCTGCAGGAAGGCCCTGAACGGCGCTATTCCCGTTCCCGGGCCTACCATGATAACGTCGGTCGAGCCATCCTCGGGCAGGACGAACGACCGAGTCGGAGACATGAATACGCCAATCTCGGTATCGTCGACCTCGCAGCGCTCCGCCATGAATCCGGTGCATAGCCCGGTCCGGTCGCGGTCGTGGTGGTTGTAGCGGACGATGGCGACAGTGAGATGCACTGTGCCAGGCTCGAAGTCGGGGCTGCTTGCAATCGAGTAGAGTCTCGGCTTGAGTCGACCCATACCATCGACCAGTTGCTGGGGAGTGAAGCCGATGTGTCCGAAGTCGCCGAGACCGTCTATGTAGTCACGCGACCAGATGTAGTCCTCCATCGCCTTTGCGTCCCCGGTCAGATCGGCCCAGAGTGTCTCGGCGGGGTCGCTGGCTGAGCCAATCTCGAGATAGCCCTCGGGAACGTCGTCCTCGACTCCGCTCCCCTGCCAGTCCATCACCACCGAGCCGTCTTGGGACGAGGTTCGCTGCCGATGGACGATTCTGATCTCGATGCTTCCTGATCCTGACGACAGCCTCGGCCCGAGACCCTCGATCCACTTCTTCGATATCCTGTGGACCTCGTAGCGGTCGGTGAGCGCCTCTCGCAGGCTGCAAGCCCCCAGATGGGTCTCGACCTCCTCCTCTCCGGAGAAGCCGCAGATGGTCAGAATTCCTTCCACCAGTTCAGGCGGGCAACGGGGAATCACCCCGAGAGCATCGCCAGCCTTGTACTGCAGGCCGGAGTCACCGAGATCGAACACGATGTGCCGGGTCTCCTTACGCGATCCCTCGCCATTGAGAACGAAGTTCTCATTCAGATTGGAGGAATATGGATTCTTCGCGCTCCAATCCGACATGACGAGTCTCCCGATTGCTCGCTCCCCGCGAAACACGACCCGTTTATGAAGAAATGCTGAACGGGTACTGCGAGCGCTGAGAAGGCAAGGCGATGAGGTCAAGTCATGATGCCCTCATCGCGGCTCGTGGCGCGCATCGACTTCCTCGGCACAGGGAATGCCTTCTCGCCTCCCGGCAGGATGCACGCGCTGGCACTGCTCGATGGCAGCGTGATGGTAGACGCGCCACCTACAGCGCTGGCCCAACTGCGGCGGGCCGGGGTCTCTCCCGCTGAACTCAATCACCTCCTAATCACTCACTGGCACGCCGACCACACCTTCGGCTTCCCGTTCATCCTACTCGAGCGGAAGTACATCTCGGACCCCGGTTCGGAGAGGGCCCTGGGAGTCCACCTCAGACCGAACGGCAGAGAGCTCCTCGGCCACTTGTGCAGAACGGGCTTCCCGGGAAGCCTCGATGACGCGCTTGAGAGTGGAGTCGACTGGTCGGAGTCGGAGTCGGGTGAACTGACAGGAACCGACTGGCGCTTTGAGAGGTTTCCCGTGAGCCATACACCGGAGACCGACCCGCACGGCTACGAGTTCGTTCACACGAGTGGATTCAGGCTCCTCCACTGTGGGGACTCCGGTCCGTGCGAGAGCATCGAACAGCGGGCCTCGGATGCTGATGCCGTGCTGCTCGAGATGGGTATCCCCGACTTCGTGGACAGCCCCAATCACCACACCCCCTCGGAAGCGATTGCATTCGCCCAGAGGCATCCTCACGCGCTGGTCCTAGTTACTCACAACTTCGCCAGCGCTACCGGAGTCGAAGCGGGTTTCAGGATGCCCGAACTACCCGATTCGATTATCCAACTCGAAGACGGCGACTACTTGGAAATTGGTAATGACGGCGAACTGTCACTGCAAAGAAATTCATGAATAATTTATCTTGTTTTATATTGGCGTACCCAGGATCTCCTGGACCACGCTCGGATAAGGCGTCGAATGATGGTGTCGCTGAGGTCCCGACAGGCTCAATCAAAGGGCAGAGGGGCAGGAGATATAGGGGTACGTGGAAGAATGGGTTCGATGCAGAAAATACACTGCGTGTCAAGTGTAATAAACGACTGACTGTGTACAACTAAACTAGTTCGACAACGATTGTTTCGGAGTGATGAATCCAAGGTGCAGGAGGATGGTTAATTCAAGCGAGTTCGCGAACTTCTCGGACAGTCTTATTACCTCCGTCACACTCGCTCAGAATCCGCGTTGGCCGACACCTACTCAACCCGAGTAAGAGGGGAGGCAGGATACGTGACTAGGCCCTGGGTGAAAGAAAATGGAAGGAAACATTTTCGAAAAGATTCTCGGTCAAGACAGTCTCTTCGTCGACAGGCGTGCGTTCGACCACGCCTTCGAGCCTTCCACCCTGCCCCACAGGGATCACGAGGTCGAGTCGTTGGTACGCAATCTGGTCGATGCCCTGAACGGTCACATCCCATCTAACATGCTGCTCTACGGAGTACCCGGATCAGGCAAGACCGTGGTCACGAGATTCGTCTTGGGGCAGCTCCTAGATAAGGGCAAGGAGATGGGACAGAGCGTCGAAACCTACGAGATAAACTGCCGCGTCGTGGACACCAAGTACCGCGTCGTTCAGACCATCGCCACCCAGCTCGCTCGACGCGGGGACACCCCGATCCCATTCACCGGCTGGCCGACCGACAGGGTCCTCGATGCCCTAATCGAGAGGATGGATCGAGCGGGTGGGGTGCACCTTCTCGTACTCGATGAGATTGACAATCTAGTGGCCAGAGCCGGCGACGGATTGCTGTACAACCTGACCAGCCTCAACACCTCTCTGCAGAACGCCCGCTGCTGTCTCATCGGAATCAGCAACGATCTGCACTTTACCCAGCAACTCGACCCGCGGGTCAGCTCTAGACTGAGTCAAGAAGACGTCGTCTTCCACCCCTACGGGGCTCCAGAAATCCAAGACATCCTTACTGAGCGCGTGAGCACCGGTCTGCGCGAGGGAGTCCTCGATCCGGGTGTTCTCGAGCTGTGCTCGGCGCTGGCCGCACAGGAGCACGGAGACGCGCGAAGGGCGCTTGACCTGTTGCGCATCTCGGTGCAGAAGGCGGAGCAGAGGTCTCAGACGACCGTAGACCCTAGGCACGTCAGGCTGGCACAGAGCCAGTTGGAGTACGACCAGGTTACCCCTGTGCTGAAGACCCTGCCTCTGCACCAGAAGCTACTGCTCTTCTCAATCAGGATGAACGAGGATAACGGGCTGAGGAACATCTCCACTGGGGAGACTTACCGTACCTATACCGAAGCGTGCATGAAGATTAGCGTCGAGCCGCTCACCCCTAGGAGGATTTCGTCGCTGCTCAACGAGCTCGACACGCTAGGACTGATCATGGCCAGAAACGTCAGCAAGGGCCGTGGCGGTAGAAGCAAGCAAGTCAACTCAGCCATACCCAAGGCGGTGGACGCCATTACTACAATGAGCGAGAGTGAGCCCCTGATTGCCGAGGCCGCGCTGGGCAGATACAACCTGCAGAGTCAACTCTGAGTGGCTGCTCTGCCCTCAGACAAGCGTTAAACCGAAGGGCAAGGTCGCCGGCTCGATGTCCATGCAGGAATCGGAGTGGGGCAGTGCCCTGACCAGCCCCAGCAGCACTGCGTCCAGCGCTGCCATCCTGCTCGGCGCCTGGGTGCTGTTCCTGACAGCAGTGAATCTCTTCTCCGGGGCCTACTCCTCCGGATTCAAGGTGCTGTGGATCGGATTCATCGCCGGTGATAGCGCCGCTTCAAACATCGTCCATGACGGGTTTGAGGTGGTAGCAGATGACATCGTCTTCGGACTGGTGGGTGTAGTTCTCCTAGGCCTCGGTGCCAGAGGAATGGGCAAGGCCGTCGAGGGTGGCTTCTCGGCATGGGTCAGTGGCATCCCCAGAGGGGCGATTGCCTCCAGCCTATTCTCACCTGACGGAGGCATCAACCGTACCATAGCAAGCTGGCTCATCGCCCTCGGTGTTGGATTCTACCTGTACTGGAGCAGCATGAACACGACCTGGGTCGATCCCGGGGTGTACGCTGTGATGATCGTAATGGTGAGTTTCGGCTTCGCCATCCACACGATGGCTGATGCCGAGTCCTGATTACTCGGCGGGAATGAATTTGCTCAGCAGTCTGCGGCAGCGCTGCTTGGCGTCCTCTCCGCACCTTCTGACTACGACCCCTTTGCCCGGTTGGCCATATAGTACAACAGCACCCAAGGGAGCCAGTGGGTGTAAGATAAGAGGGGCGAGATCCTCCTCGCCTTCGACCTGAATCAGGTGGGTAATTCTCTCTTCCTTCCATGAGTCCATCGCCCGCTCGCAGGCCTCCAACAGCGAAGGCGTCAGTAAGCCAGCAGGGCTGGAGCAACGCAGAGTCCTGTCGTAGAGAGATGGGTCGATTCCGTCTGCGCCCTCCCAGGGCTCCCTCTTGGTGAGTCCATCGATGAGGGCGATGTCGGCTGGCCGCTCGAGATCCTGCAGTGTGCGGACTGTCACATCGCCAACAGCGATGACTGGTCCCAACTCCAATTCGACATGAGCGAGGACTTCAGACATCGCAACAGAGGGATTGTCCTCCGGACCCGGGAACAACTGGCCGAAGGGTTCCTTGAGCTCTGCTTCGACCTGAGGTGTCAGGACCACCCTGCTCGCCTTGATTGAGTCTGGAATCCATGGTTGTCCGTCTCGGTCAATCTCGCCTGCTCTGATTCTAGAACTGGAAATCGGCTCGCCGTCCCATGCGAGGACGTGTTCTGCGCTGATGATGTGGAGTGGTGGCAGACCGCTGCGCTCCCTCAGACGGTTAATCTCCTCACACTCGGCGCGGGTCTCGTCAGTGCAGATGATTGCTGTAGCATCGACATGCGCCGGTGCTGGTCCGTGATTGTCCTCGAGCACATTGAAGCTTACTCTACCAGCGTCGCCCCCCAGCGCCTCCTTCATCTCCTGAGCCCTTGTATCCCATGAATTCACCCGCGGGTCCTTCGAGTGAGCAAGGCGATCTGCGGTGAGCCAGGCCTCAATGAAGGAGCACTCGGACAAACCGGCTTCCATCAGCGATAGGTGCCCGGCATGGAAGCGGTCAAAGGTGCCGCCGATTAGGCCGACGTCATGCATCAGATTCCCGCCTTTTTTGGATAAATGGAGTGTGTGCCCCGGGGCGTAACGGCGATCCTTCACAGCAAAGCTCGGGCGCCTGACCCACCCCGGGACGTCTGTCGAACTGTGGGGTAGTCCCTTGAGTCA
>CAZSPJ010000017.1:0-11372 GCA_964608795.1 uncultured Candidatus Poseidoniales archaeon
GGTTGCGAGCAAGTTTATTACTCGGTCAGGAATCCCCGAAACTGGTTATCATGACTCATGTTGTCACCAGTGCGTGCGTGCGCTGCAAATACCAGGATTGCGTGGCAGTCTGCCCCGTTGAGTGCTTCAGGGAGGCCGATGAGTACCTAGTCATCGACCCCGACGAGTGCATCGACTGCGCTGCCTGTGTTCCCGAGTGTCCGGTCGAAGCAATCTTCGCGGACACGGACCTGCCCGACGAGGAGATGGACTGGTTGGACAAGAACGAGGATGAAGCGCCGGACCTGCCTCTGGCAGAGGGCGATTCGCCGGTCCTAGCAGACTCCTGATTTCGGGTCCAACCTGAATAGGTTCTTGAGTGCGTACCCGGAGGCGTGACCATGTCCAAACTGGTAGACCTGCGAAAAATGCGGCACGGCACCGAACTGCTCAAGCGCGGATTCGCCAAGATGCAGGAGGGTGGCGTCATCATGGACGTTGTCACACCCGAGCAGGCGCATATCGCCGAGGATGCTGGGGCGACCGCGGTTATGGCGCTCGAGAGGGTTCCCGCCGACATCAGATCTGACGGGGGGGTCGCTAGGATGAGCCATCCCGACCTCATCAGAGGCATCATCGATACCACCAGCATCCCTGTGATGGCCAAGGCCCGGATCGGGCACGATGAGGAAGCTCGCGTGCTGCAGACTCTCGGAGTCGATATGGTCGACGAGAGCGAGGTGCTCACACCAGCGGACCCGTTCTACCATATCGCCAAAAACGACTTCACCATTCCCTTCGTGTGCGGCTGCACCAACCTCGGCGAGGCCTGCCGCAGAATCATGGAGGGTGCGGCGATGATCCGTACCAAGGGTGAGGCGGGGACCGGTAACGTCGTCAGCGCCATTCAGCACGCTAGGCTGGTAGCCGAGGAGATATCGCTGCTGCAGAGCGTCAACGACGCTGACTTCGAGGTTATCGCACGCACCATCTCAGACGGCTTCCGCGGAATCGAGGCGAAGAGCGAGCACAATATTACAGTGCAGAACACGCCCTTCGGGAGCATGGACGCCTGCCACGACCTAATCGTCGAGATCATGGGCGAGGTGAGG
The DNA here is from genome assembly GCA_964608795.1 of uncultured Candidatus Poseidoniales archaeon. GTDB lineage: Archaea > Thermoplasmatota > Poseidoniia > Poseidoniales > Thalassarchaeaceae > Thalassarchaeum. Next base: position 1,092 of record CAZSPJ010000017.1, read on the forward strand.
GAGATGAGTCGGCTGCCCGTGGTAACATTCTCGGCCGGTGGGATCGCCACTCCCACAGACGCAGCTCTGCTGATGAAACAGGGTATGGACGGGGTGTTCGTCGGATCCGGGATATTCAAGTCCGAACACCCGGCGACCACTGCCTCGGCCATCGTCATGGCCACACACCACTTCAGTGACCCTGAGAAGGTTACCGAGGCCTCGTCGATGATGGCTGGCAAGCCTATGGACGGGCTAGAGATCGACAAGCTCGAAGTCCGAATGGAAGAGCGCGGCTGGTAGTCAGTCCCGCTTTCCCCTAGTGGTGCCAAGCTTCCTAGGTCTCTTCCTCTCCTTCTTGCTCGGCTGGGGCTTCGAATCAGCATCTGTCCTAGTCCCTCCAAGAGTGATGGAGCCCCGCTCTAGGAGCTCGTCGGCAAGCGAGGAGGCGAGCTCCTCATCCTCGTCGGGTGTCCTCAGGGCGTCTCGGACCGATTGGTTGTGCTCTCTGATTAACCTCTCGCGTTCCTCTCGCTGGGCCGTGAGCTCGTCGCGAATCTCGTTGACCTGGTCCAGCAGGATCTTGATTTCGGAATGGACGTTGTCTGCTGCTTCCCTCGAAGTGACGAAGGCATTGTGCAGTCTGTCGCCCTCAGCCCTAAGGAAGTCCCTCTCCTCAAGCATTGGCTTAATCTCCTCCCAGATGCCGTCAGCCTCCTTGTTGGCGTCCAGCATGGCTGTGTGCTGGGAATCCGCCTCGGCCTTCAGGAGTTGAATCGAGCCCTCCATGTCGCCGAGGTCAATCTCGATGATCTGGAACTCCTCGGCTGCTGGCATTAGCTCATCGCGTTTGGCAATCAGCGACTTGAGTTTCTTCAGCATTGCATTCTCCTTTTTCAGAGTCAGCGAGCCGTCGGTCATTATTCGGTTCTCTATTCGGTCTATCTCACCGATGGTCTCCGAAAGTTGGATGACCACCGACTTAGTTCCGTCATCGCTCCTCTTACCTCGGCGTTGGGTGATCAGTTCACGCATCTGGGCCTGGATCTCATCGCGCTTGGCCTGATGCACCTTGGCCTTGGCGCGTACCTCCTTCTGCTCGTCCAAGCGCTCCTTGATGCGTTCTCTGAGCTCTCTAGACTGTTGTTGGACGGAATCTCGTGAATCAGCGGCTCGACGCGCATTCTCATTGTGCCCAGTCCTCTGCTCACGCATCCGCCTGATTCTGGTCTCCATGGCATGGAGTCTGGTCCTGAGGTCGTCATCAGGCCCTGCTTCGTCATCAGGCACGCGGTGGCCAAAGGGGGGTACCCTTTGAACCGACCTGAATCACAGGCCCAGCAAGTTCAGCAGGAACGGGAGCATGGGCGAGAGCACCACGATTGTCGCTCCTACCATGAACAGGCCGCCCAGCGTCATCCTGATTCTCGTGAGCAGGTCCGACCTGACCTGCACCGTCAGAACCCGCCCAGATATCAGATTCCCTGCTCCGTCTTCAAGCCTCACGGTCACGGTGGCCTCGCCCATCGTCGAAGGCAGCAGACTCTGCCACACGATGCTGGTGGCCGAGATGATTCGCGGCAGCGACGAAGAGATATCGGCAGCAATGTGGTCCGAATCGCCGGAGAACGGCTCGATCCTGAGTCTGTAAACGCACTCATGCGGCCTGAAGTCAGGTGTCTGGACCTTGAGAACCACGTCCCTCGGCTCATCTCCCTCATTGAGCACGAAGGTGAACAGGTTGGCCTGTCCGACAATCAGATTCTCCATGTCCACGTCGAGCCAAATGTCATCGCCGGTGCGCCCACTGGAGCGTCGCATCCTAATCCTGTCGTGCAGCCGGAAGAAGGGAGCACACTCTGAGCGGGCGCGTGAGAGCAGTCGATCCCAGGTCTCCTCACCCAGCTCAGGATGGCTGAATAGCCCAGCGATCGTAGATGAATCCACCATTGGCTCCAGTGCGGTCCTGAACTGCTCCTCGTCAATAAGGGAAGAGCGTCGCAGGTATAGCAGGTGCAGCAGGGTCTCCTGCAACTCCCTCCTGCTGCTGTGCTGATGTATCTTGGAATCAAGTGATCCGAGGTACTGAGATATCCTGACTGCGAGCAGAGGATCGATGTGGGCCCTGATTACATCGGTGAATGGACGACTGAGCAGGGCAGGGTGGATCGGCGGTGAGAACGACTCCAGCATCCCCCAAGGCTCGCTGGTGTTGAAGCGAGGTCGGTCTGAGACCATGTGCACGCCGTGTCCGGAGAGCAGCGCGCCTGTCGAGAAGGCAACCAGTATCGGAGTGGAAACGACGTCATCGGGCAACCACAGGCTCGCCGCTAGCAGCACCGCTGCTAGGGCCATCAGTAGGATGGTAATTCCCAGTTGCCTAATCGCACCGTCTATGGTTGCTCTCATCTCGGCGTATCCGTGAGCGCTGTTGAAGGTCAGGCCAATTGTAGTCAACTCCTTTGCCTCGAGTCTGAAAATAGCCCTCGTGAGCACCATCAGCCTCAGCAGTATCAGCAGCAGAGCGGTGTCGGCCACTAACATAAGCAAGGACATGCCGTACACTCCAGTCGACATACCCAGTCCCCCGACGGCTGCTTCGATGTGGTCGGCCCACCATTGCGGGTTTGATGTAGTGAAGGTCTGAGCCAGTCCGTAGAGGGCGACTACCATCAATGGGAGGAACAGGACTAGCCTTGCTCCGTCGCTGATGAGGAGCCTGTCAGCTCTGAGCAGGTACTCCTCCTGCGATTTCAGCCTCTGTATCTTCTCGGCGACTCCTGGGCTGTGCTGCGGCTCGGATATTGATCGGGGTGGCATATCGGGGGCCGGGGGGACGGCCTCCTCCAAGGAGTCGGCCAATGCCTCGAGATCGCCTGTCTGGACCTCTGCCATCAGAACCCCTCCTCGGTCCTAGCTAAGATGCGTAGCGAGATTGCTTTCGTCATCTCAATCACCGAGCCGTTGCACGAAATCCCTTCGTCGGTCGAACTGACCTTGGTCCCGACCCCCACGCCGGCCACTTCGAGGGTCCGGGCGTCGGTCGGCCTCATCACCATCATCTCGATGGTTGCCGTCGAACCTATCGGCAGAGCCGAGAGAGGCAGCAGCAATCCTGCCCTCATCGGTTCCATCTGCCTCTCTATGACCGGAATCCTCTCTCCACTCGGCGTCCTCTCAGGGTAACCCAGCATCTTGTCAAGAGCCATCTCTAGTCCTTCGTCTATGGCATGCTCGATTTTGCAAGCCGCCTCGAGGACATCACCTTCGAAACCGATGACCTCGGTCAGCAAGATCTCGATGAGTCCCTCACGCCGCTTAATCATCGCCGCTTGTTGGAAGCCCTCTGGTGTCAGCCTACAGCCCTTGTAAGGAATGTGCGTGACAAGATCTCGTCCTGCCAGTCGTTGGATCATCTCAGTGGTCGAGGCCGGGCTGACATCCATCATCTCTGCCAATTGGGTAGTCTTGACGATGGCGCTCGGTTTGTCTACATGTGCCTCGAACAGGCGTTTCAGATACATCTCCTCGAATTCACTGAGCTCAGCCATCTCCCTCACCCGACCTCGGCCATGAACTCTGTCCTGCAGGCCGGACACCTCGAGCGGACCGGCCTGCGCTCGATAGGAATCCTCAGTTTCTGGTCGCACTGCGGGCAGGACAATATCTCCTCAAGAGACCTCGCCACGGGTTCGCTGCTTGCAGAAGAGTCCGCTGAGGCGTCCTCTCCAGAATCCTGCTCGATTGCCTCTTCACCCTTCTCGGCATCGCCAGCGGAGAACTGCGTTGTGCAGGCCGGGCACCTCACAGATCCAGTGTGCTCGGTGGGGATGCTCAACCGCTGCTCGCAGCTGGGGCACTTGACCTCTCTCTTCTGAGGCGCTCTCTCTAGCCTGCGGGTAATCCGCGACTCTCTAAGAATCTTCGAACCGTCCTCCGTGCTCGGAGTCCTCTCGGATACCGATCGCCAGACTATCATCCCAACCAGAACCACAGCCAGACCCATGAACGCACCGTAGACGGCGGCCATCACATCGAACGGGAGTTCCCAGCCGCCTCCGCTCTCGGATTGTGAAAATATCGTCAGAGGGACTGAGGTCGTAGCGCCGTCCATCATCCAAACCACTTCGGCCTCGACCATCCTCGAGTCCGGCCACGGACCGATGCTGAGTACTCCAGGGTACGACTCGCCCGCCGAAACTGCCAGGACATTTTCCTGCGCCAGCACCATGCCGTCGGATGTGCTCACCACTCTCAAAACGCCCGGGAGCGTCGCGGAGTCTCCAGAGTTGTTGAGCCAGTATGGCAGATTGAGGTAATCACCAGTCCCGGGGCTGTCCGGTTCGTGCGCCCCGATTGACACCGAAGGCGAGATGGAGGGGGCGGTCACGCTGGTCTGCCAAGTCAGGTTGGACGCTGAGTTAGAAGGAGACCAGCCGTCTGGTTCCAAGGTCACCAAGACGTAGTCGGCATCGGGTTGGCCCAAGTCCAGAGAAAGTGTCCTGAGTCCCGGGTCAAGGGTGATGCCGAACCTCTGCACCTCTTCGGCGACACCCTGACTGACCAGTGACACAGAGAGGTTCACATCGCGTTGCTTCCCGTCGGAGAGGGACGCGGATATCTCGCAGTCCAAGCCGTGGGAGAGAGTCCACTCCACTGAGTCGAAACCCAGTCCCAGCGTCTGCGATTCATACACCTGAACCTCGAACGACCCGTTCAATTCCGCAGAGACCCCTCCGTCATCGCTCGTGACCTCCCAGTTCAGCTCTAGCGCTCCGGATGAGGCTGGTACGAGGGGGGCCGAGACCTCTCGACTGGATCCAGGGCTGATCGAGACCTCCTCGCCAACCCACAGGTTGCTCCCCGTAGAGTCAGAGAGAACCAGCCTCACCGAACCCGAGTTTGAGCCCTGGTTGTTGACTAGGATGGAGGCAGTGAGCTCGTCTCCTATGTGGGCCGGCTCTCCGGTGACGGCGATGTCGGAGGAACCAGCTGGGTAGAACATCTTCTCCCCCTCACCAGAGGTAGAACTGGACATCAGTACCAAGACAAGGGTCAGCACAGCAGTTTTCCGCAGCCCCAATGGTGCTGAGACAACACCCATTGCAAGTTCTCGGGGCAATCGGCTGTATGAATCAAACCCCTGTGCAAGGTCACATAGTGACCTTTAATGCGGGTTCTCCTGTGCCCCGAACCTATGGACACTGAAGCCCTGCTGACAGTGACTCCCGAGGAGCTCGCTCAGGCGCTCCTGCTGAGGAGGCAGGTGCTGAAGGAGGAGTTGCCCAACGTCATTCGCACCCTCGAGGCAGAGGAGGAGTCGCTGGAGCCTCGAGTGCAGAGGATTGTGACCTCACACCGCGCTTCGAACGAGAAGGTCGCCCAGTTGAAGGAGAGACGCAACCGGGCGCAGAAAGAGGCGGGGTCTATACTGGGCCAAGTGAGAATGAACAGAGACAGTCTTGCCGAAAGCGGCAAGATGGTCAATCTGGACCCCAACTGGAAGAGGGAGAAGCTCTTGGATGAGCTCGAGCAGATCGAGGACAGCATCCAGACCTCGGCTCTGGACCATATAGCGGAAAGGAAGCTGCTTGATCGCAGGAAGAAGCTGCTCGAAGAGAATGACCGTTGGCTGAGGTCAAGACGTGATTCCAATCCCGAGATGGCGAGCTTCATTGACTCCAGAGCAGAGATGAATACACTCTACAGAGAGGCCGACAAAGCCCACAGAAGCATGATTGAGATTGTCGAGAAGGCACAGCCGATGCATGAAAAGAAGGTGATACTCACGGCGGAACTGAGAGATATCAGAAGGCAGATGGATAGGGCCAAGGAACTGCTCGCACAGTCCGACTACGCCATCGCTCACTGGGAAAGGCGTCTGAAAGACGGTTTTGGGGAACTCGGAGGGGGGTTCCCGAATCTCATGGCGGCCAACACCCGCGTAGCCGAAGGGGGTAAGTCATCCTTCGCTCGCAACTCCAAACCGACGCGCAACAGGAATCGTCAAGGGGGTGAAGAGGAATGAGCGGAGGTGCGAGGAACGATACATTCGATGACCTCGAGGAGATGGACCACAGCGACATCAAAGAGATGCGCGGCGACCTCGAGCGTGATCTCCGTTCTGTCGATAGGCAGCACCGTGAACTAAGGGATGAGAGGGGAGACCAGGTAGATTTAGTGCGCTCCCTGAGGTCCGCAGTAGGCGAAATGAAGTCGGCTGATGGCGCTAGGAAGGGTTTGCTGAGGGAGTTCCACTCGGTAAGGAAGTCCGCCGAGGAGGCGCGCCAGAAGAGGGATTCTGTGAACGTCTGCATCCCCCCTCCTGCAGACGTACTCGCCGATTGGCTCGGCGAGACCCACCGCAGGATGGTGACCATAGACAATGACTTGACAGCCGTGCCGACTTTGGCTAGGGAGTTAGATTCGTTCGGGCGCTTTTTTGAACTCCAAGCCGCTATAGTCAGGAAGATGGAGTCGGAGGAAGCCCACAGCGAATATGTCGGCCATGTCAAGAAGATGAGGGATGTGACCTCTAAGCTCGATGCGACTAGAAAGAGCAGCAAGAAGAAGGTAGATGGTGCTCTCGACGAGACTGAATTAGACTCAGATAGCATCTCGCGCTCGGACATCCGAAAGACCAGCCGACGCATCGACAAGATCGACAAGAAGCTCGATGAACTCAGTTCCGAGAGGAAGGGGTTGCGCGTGAGACTTGGCAGAATCAAGGCCTACCAGAAGGTGACTCTCAGGGGTGACAGAGCAATCCGTCTGGCCGACGTGAAGGACAGGGCCCAGAGTGGCGGTTCGTTGGATGCCAGCGAACTCGATGCCCTTTTGAACTCGGGAGGGCTGTCTGAGATAGCCGGGTCCGAGTCGTCTGACGAACAGCCCAAGCCTAAGGTCAAGAAGGGTCGGAAGAAGAAGGGAATGAGGTTGGGCGTTACCCGTGGGGGCTCTAGGAGGGGCACCCGGGCTGCCCGTAGAGAAGGTGACGAATGAACATCGGATTCGCTTCCGCCAGCCCTAAATGAAGCATCAAGTTCGGTAATACAGGAGTCTGAGGGTGGCTATGGAATTCGACGAGGTCAGAGGGGTTCTACAGCCTCTATGGGACTCTCTTGGCAGTAAGTCATCCAGCCACAGGGACTCCAGAGACGAATGGAACGCCAAGGTCAGGGAGTTCCTCGATAAGAGGAACGAGACCAACCGGGAGGTGAAGGAACTGATCAACGAGGTTCAGACGCAGAAGGCGATTAGGGACGAAGCGAACCAGAGAGTCAAGGAACTCAAGGGAGTCCGGGCCGAGCGCTCAGATTATCTCAAGGGAGTCAGGGAGAATCTGCGGGCCAAACTCGCTGAGCAGCAGGAGAAGCTCGAGGAACTATCACGGAAGCGCACTAATCGCGGCCCCTCCGCAAGTAGGATCAGATCTGACATGGAGAGGATGGAGAAGCAGTACATGACAGGGCAGTTCCTAGGTAAGAGGGAGAGGGACTACCACAAGAAGATGAAACAGTTATCCGAGGCCCTGAAAGAGGCGACTAAGACTCAAGGGGGCGGGGGCATGCGAGAGCTCAAGGACTCGGTCAGGGATGCAGAGCGGTTACAGGAGGATGCTCACAAGTCGGTAGAGAAGGCTGTCGCGAGGGCACAGGAGGCTCACGACCTGATGGTTGAACTGTCCGAGGAAGTAGACCGTCTGAGAGAGAAGGCCAACACAGCTCATACCAGATTGACCAGATCCAAGCGAGAAGCAGACTTGCTGCACGGCCAATACATAGTATCACTGCGATGCATCCACTCGATTCAGGATATGATGAAGGCGATGGAGTCGAGAGAGAAGAAGGAAGAAGAGTACGATGGAGAGGAGAAGGTGGAGGTCACCGATCTGATGTCGAGATTGATGTCAGGAGACACCCTATCGACGGACGAGCTGATGGCACTAAGGCGGAACTAATCTTTAGATCTTGTAAAGCCTGCCGTTCCTACCGTGAAGGACTTGGGACTCGGCCCCCTCAGCGTCGATCACCCATCCTGGAATCTCCAGTGAACCCTTACTGAGACTGGCCGAATCCGAATCCAGCCGCCACCACTCCAACATGATGCTGCTCACTGGACCCTTATCTGACTCAGGCTCACCCTGCTTGCGTCGATCCAGCAGTTTGAGCAGTTCGGGTGGCATCCCTCTCATATCGACCCAACTCCCATCAGGAGGTTCCATCGTCCTCAGTCTGGGAGGGTAGTTCAACTCGTCCTCGGGCTCGTGGACAGACAGACTTCCTGACCATGGATCCTCTACTATACGCCAGACACCGGACTCCATATCGCCCTCCGGACCTACCAGACTGCCTTCGACAACCCAGAGCCTAGCAGAGAGCAGGACTGGGGATGTATTGGCATCCTCCCAGCCCCTCTGCATCAGCCACGAGTCGAGTTCGACCAGAGGTCTGAGTGCGGTGCGAGGCCCGATGGACTCGTTGCTAGGGGCTTCCTCTCGCTTGACTTGCGGCTCATTCTTTAAAGAAGGCGAATGGGCGATTAAATCACCTGCCAGAACAGCCTCCCCTATCCACTTAGCCATCCGCTCTGGACCCCATATCACCACATCGACCGACTTCAGAGTATCGAGTATCGACTCGTCGAACGGTCGCTCGCTGAGAATCCAGTGCCTCCCCCCTGGGGCATCGACGCTCCATCTCTCTATCTCCGTAGCTGAGATTGGCAAGATGTCGGATGGAACGTGCCAGACGTGGACAGTCGAGCCCGGTGCCGCCCCAAGTTCGGGCACCCTCTCAGCCACGCCCATACACCTGAAGCCGTGGATCTGAGGGGCGTCCTCGGCCGGGTGGAGTTTGACTGCCCGCAGGGCAAGCAGGTCACGCACCGCCTCATCCACGCAGCCAGCGAAGGCACCGGGAACTTGAAGCGAACGCCTTGTGCGATAGTCACACGGGCTTTATCCCCGAAGTGAATTGCAGTCAAACGTTGGGGGATAGAGAAAGCAGTTCACTCTGCCCGGGGTCGAGAACACACAGAGCACTGACCGGGAACGGCTTGGCGCAGGCCGCCCCCAACTGGCTGTTCACCATCCGGACCTGGTGCACGGGCACATCCGGGTGACTCTCGGTTAGTTCGGAGACGTAGTTGACAGGGCAATTTGCAGCCACTATTACGAGCCTAGCATCGCCTTTGGTGCATGCGCTCATGGTCTGCCTTTGTCCGAACAGGACGCTGCCCGAGCTCATACTTTGCTTGAGTTGCCTAGCAAGATCCATAATCAGCTCTCCTTCAAACATTCTCTGGGATGTAGTACAGGTCGACGTTGCCGGTCCCCACTGCAACCGGCTGCCCCACGATGATGTTCTCAGTGACTCCACGGAGCGGGTCCCTCTCGCCTATCACCCCTGCTTGTAGCAGATGCGTGACAGTGACCTCGAAGGCCGAGCGTGCCAGAATGCTGTGCTTGGTGCCGCTGACACCGTGCCTACCTATAGCGCGAACCGTGCCTTCGCTGGACATCACGTCGGCTACCGTCAGCAGGTGGCGTATGTCGACATCGAGGCCGGCACCCTCGAGGGTGTCGAACATCTCGTTGATAATCGCCTGCCTTGCGGCTTCGACACCGAGGTACTGGTTGATCTCCTCGATGTTGTTGGTGTAGGTCCTGGCCCTGTCCACCCCGGCGAACTCACTGACCTTAGCCAAATTCGATCCGATTGTCGAGATGTAGTACTCGCCGGTGTCCCTGCTCGGACCCTGGACGTTAGCGCGGGAGACGTCGGCCAGACCCTTGAGTCTCAGTTTCTTTATCTTCTCCTCAAGTTGGAGGAGCGCCGTGTACGTCGGCGGATCGGATGCCAGCGTGGCTAGGTCATCTTCCTTGGAGATACCCGGGATGATTGTGAGAACCTTCGGGCGATCCTCGTTATCGGCCTGAATGTACAGACGCAATGCCCTTGACAGTTTGTCCCTGACTTCTGCGCCGGTCATGGCCTTGAGTCGCATATTGGGATTGCTGAGTACAAGACTGATGTGCCGCTGGGTGACCTCGACATCGATCTTGGCGATGTCCGGTGTGGTGGTCATCTCCAGTCCTGCGGCAATCTTGCGAACCTCCTTCTCATTGGTGTTGAGGGGTTTTTTCTTGGAGTTGAACTCTTCGAGGTAGATTAGCATCGTTGGAGTCTTCGGAACCTTCCGGGCATCCACTATCTCGATGATCCTCGGAAGACCCTGGGTCACGTTGACTGTAGCAACCCCTGCATAGTGGAAGGTCCTCATGGTCATCTGAGTGCCTGG
>CAZSPJ010000018.1:0-10408 GCA_964608795.1 uncultured Candidatus Poseidoniales archaeon
AGAACTGCAATCGTGTGAACAGAACGACAGCGGTGTCGATAGTATTCCTGATGAAAGCGGTTGCTGTGGGAGTCAATGTCTCTGGCCAGCCCTTGGTCGACGTAATCGATGAGTTACCATTGCCTCAGGAAGCGAAGGACCTTGCTGCATTGGTGTTCGGCAGGGAGGTCGCTGGAAACGGTTCCTTCTGGGAGACGCTGTCCGCTCTGGATGGTTCGCCGTCTGGTGACGATCAGGCACATAACTTCCTGATTTACGTGTTCTACAACAGCATGACTGACGAGATGAGGGAGCTCTTCATCTCCTCGAGCTACAGACGCAGTCTAATCTACATCGACATGCCATTCATGGACGTCAAGAACACGGAGGAGGCCGTAGACGGGCCAAATGGAATCAACTACTGGGTGGACAACACCCCTGGAGTCGAGTCATCATACTTGGTCGGTGTCGCATCGGTGACAATCGAGGTGAATAACCTCATAGTCGACTCTCAGTGGACTTCACTTGGATTCGCCTTACTGTTCACCGTTCTCACTCTCGGACTCGTATTCAGGGACCTCAGGTTCGCACTACTGACGACGATTCCAGTGGGTTTCACAGTGGGAATGCAATGGTTGGCAATGGATTCGCTTGGTGTCCCACTCTCTCTCGTTACGGTGATGGTCGGTTCAATACTGGTCGGCGTTGGTATCGACTTCTCGATTCACATTGCGAACAGAGTCAAAGAGATGGGTGGGTCCATGGAGGCGGTGAAGGTGGCTTGCGCCAGTACGGGAATGAGCCTATTCGAGGCGACTACAGTCACCGCAGCGGGATTGACCTGCGCCTATCAAATCCCAATTGAGGCTATACACCCCTTCGTGACTGTGATTATTATCCTGCTAATCGTCGCTGCTCTCTCAGCCCTGCTTCTCCTTCCGGCCATATACGCCCTGCTCATCAAGAGCAATGTAGGTCTGACTGGGGGGGTCGAGACCATGGTCAAGACGGCCGGGCTGCGCCGAGCAATAGCTAGAGACGAGGCTGACTCGATTGATGCGACACTGCTAATTGGCTCCTCTGACGATGCGTGGTAGTCAGATTCATGCGCCGGAAGCGATTGCGAGTGGTATGGCGCATTGGCTGATGAAAAGCGAGCCGCACGCGTACCCTTGGGAGCAACTGGTCGAGGACATCTCAACCCACTGGGATGGTGTCAGGAACTACCAGGCTAGGAACCTGATGAGGGATGATATGTCGGTAGGAGACCTAGTGCTGTTCTACCACTCCAACTGCAAGCCACCGCACGTCGCCGGGGTTGCGAGGGTATGCAAAGAGGCATATCCTGACTTCACCGCTCAAGATCCGTCGTCGAACTACTTCGATCCGAAGGCCTCGCCAGACAATCCTCGATGGATGATGGTCGATATTGAGGCTGTATCGGAACTAAAACGGGTCACATTGCCAGAACTCAGGGCAAACCCGTCACTGGAAGGCATGCCTCTTCTACGACGTGGGCAGAGGCTGTCAGTACAACCAGTTTCAGAGAGTCATTTCAAAGTAGTCTGCCTGATGGGTGGCCTATCGGGAATTCCCGAATAGGTGGGCACGTCCTCGGTGGACGCTCGTCACCAAAGGTGCAAGTTCACCGATCTCCTCCACCCCGCAATCCCAAGGCATCCAGAGTCCCCGGTCGGGCTGCTCGCTTCCGCGCCTGACCTGATTCCCGGGTTTGAGGTGGGCCTCGCTTCCCTCCGGAAGCGGTTTCCACCAACCTGGATCTCTTGGGGGCGAGGTATCGACGTTAACCGGTGGGACACCAATGGCTCGTCTGCGCCGCCCTCGGACTTCGGGTCTCCATTACAGACGATTTGAGAAATATAGAGCACGTCAACTCTCCCCCTAGCCCGATTGTGCCGGGAAATCCCCCCATATCAACAAACCCCTACGCGCGCCGCGTCTTTCGAAGGCTATTCAGAGTACTTCGAAGGGCATCCTGTCTGTATCTCTTGGGCCTCCAACAACCATCCGCTGGATCCACTCACTAGGTTTCCTTTGATAGCAATCGTGTGCCCCTCTTCGAAACCGTCAGGCACGACAACGTCAGAATAGTCGACTTGAAGCGAGTGCGTCTGTCCCACCAACTCGAACGAAAACGACGAAGTGTCGACTGAGCCTATTTCCACCTGCCCCCTAAGATGGACGTCTCCCTCATGAGAGATCGGGGACGACATCACCTCGTCGATGGAGTACTGTGTCTGCGGCTCTATACTCAGGAACATCAATCCGACTAAAGCCGCCAGACAAGCTCCGACGAGGACCATTCGGGAGGTTCTGGTTCCAGCCACGACGATAGGTCGGGGAGATGATAAATGAGGGTTTTCTATGATTACTCAGGTGATGTCGAGTCCAACCGCTTCCTCGATTCCGAGGAAACCATTCTCCTTCACCTTCCGCCCGAGTCCCTTGACGATGCCACTGACGACAGATGGGCCATTGAAGACCAGAGCTGAATACAACTGTAAGAGGGATGCTCCTGATGCGACGGCCTGCCAAGCAGTATCCACAGAGTCTATCCCACCCACTCCGACTATCGGGACGGCTGACCCGGCTTCTTCGTAGAGTAGGCGAATTACCTCGTTTGAACGAGCCTGCAGAGGTCTTCCCGAGAGTCCTCCACCCTCAGCGAACACACTGCGAGAGGCGGCGTTTTTCGGTACTGGACGATGCAAAGTTGTATTGGTGGCAACGAAACCGTCTATGTCCATCCGCATCGCCATCTGAGCAGATGCGATAATCTCATCATCGCTGTTGTCGGGGGAGAGTTTCAGCAGCAGTGGCTTTCCCCCTCCCTTCCTCTCTGACATCATCTTGCACTCCGCTAGTATAGAAGATAGGTGATCGACTTCCTGCAGTTCTCTCAGACCCGGTGTATTTGGAGAGGAGACGTTGAGGACGAACATATCCGCTTGATTCCACAGCATCTCTAGGGTGCTGGAGTAATCAGAGGGGGCGCTCTCGTTGGGCGTCTTCCTAGAACGACCGATGTTCGCCGCCACGGGTACCTTCGGCCACATTCCAGAGGCTCTTCTGTCTATCAGCCGGTCCCTCACTGCTACAGCGCCTGGATTGTTGAAACCCATTCTGTTGACCAGTGCCCTCTCAGAATGAGCTCTGAACATCCTAGGCTTCGGATTACCTTCCTGAGGGAATCTGGTGATACCTCCATACTCAATCCAAGAGAAGCCTAGAGCAGGCCATGCGCTGAGAGCCTCCGCGCCCTTATCAAATCCCGCAGCCAGTCCAAGAGGGTGATGGAACAACCTACCAAACACGTGTATGGGGAGCTCGGGCGCGTGATAGATGGCACTGAGGGCACGTTGACCGACTCGACTCTGGCCAAACGAGGCAAGACTCCTCATTGCTAGGCTGTGCGCTCTCTCCGAGTCAGTGAATCTGAGAAGGGGCCGCGCAAACAGCGAATACGGCAGCCCCATCGGAAGAACGCGCAGAACGGCATCCTTCAAGCGTTGCGTTGCATCGCCAGCCCGTGCGCTCAACAATCGAGGCTGCAGCAATCAGCGAACTGGCCCGGAGGACTCTTCGATCTAATGGCTTGGTAGTCCATAACCGAAACCCAGCCAGTCTGGGTATCGATGATCTCTCGTTGACGATCAGCGATCTAGCTGCAGGGTTAGTTCTAGGCGTGGTCAGTGAGAGCTCAGACTCTGAGGGGATACAGATTGAATTGTTGGATTCTCCCGGAGGAGTCATCGCTGCATCTGAGCCTGCAGACATGCGAGTAGTGTGGATACCCGGGGATTGTCTCCCGTTATGGAATCGGTTCAAGGACACAGTACTCGGACTGGTCGCTGCGGGTTATCCTGGTTGCGTCGGTTGTGCAGGGCCTGCTGCTGAATTACCTTGGGACGAAGAAGCGTCAAGACAGCGGCTGAGGTAAGCGGCTTCGCGCGCCCCCTCGCCCGCGCGCGCGTTGGACAGTACTCTGACTGCTCATGTTTATACAGGGTCCATCGGGGCACACCGAAACGTGGCCGGCCAGTCCTCAAGGACACAGCTAGCTAGGGGTGGTACTGTGAGACTGATGATTCTCGAATCCGGAGCGAAGGCCCGCACAGTAAACAAGTACCTCGGCAAGGGCTGGATGGTAGAGGCTTGCAACGGCCACGTCCAGGACCTGCCATCCAGTGGTAACGGGAAGGGTAGATCGAAGGCCATGTGGGCATCGACAAACGGTAACCTACCCGAGCCCCCATGGGATTGGACCGAGGGCGCACAGGGAATCATCACCAAGATTCTAGACAAGGCTTCGGAGAAGGGCGTCGATGAGGTCTACATAGCAACCGACCCAGACAGGGAGGGCGAATTCATCGCATGGAGGCTGAGTATACTGTTCTCACACTTCCCCCTAGTCAAGCGTGTCACGTTCAATGAAATCACGGAGTCTGCGGTGAATGACGCGATGCAGGAATCCGGTGAAATCGACATGGATCTGGTCGATGCGGCCAAGGTTCGCCGATTCATGGATCGGTTGGTCGGATACCGGTGCTCACGATTCAGCAAGTCGTGGAGGCTGGCATCGATGGGCAGGGTTCAAACCCCGACTCTAGGGTTCATCGTCGACCGGGAACTCGAGAGAGAGGCGCATGTGCCAATCGAGTATCACAGCGTCCATGTCGACTCCGATGAAGTACGTTTCAACGTCCGATTCCACGAGAAGGACGACAAGGGTGCATGGACCGATGATTCGGGCAAGCACCGAGCAGACCGGACAGCCGATACGGGATTGGCTGAGGCGGCGTTCGATGCCCTTGGTAAAGCGAAGGACATCCAGATTACCTCGGTGAGTGAAGGCAAGACGAATCGCAACCCGCAGCCGCCCTTCACCACAGATACTCTTCTGCGAGCTGCAAACTCCACCCTCGGATGGTCGGTTGCGAAGACCAGTAAGATGGCATCCACTCTCTATCAGTCAGGTCATGTGACATACATCAGGACGGACTCCACCCGGACCAATGCAGGAGCACGTGAAACGGTGAGGGAGCATATCAGGAGTTCATTCGGGGATGACCACCTAGGTCCGGGAGTTCTCGGGAACGATGTCAAGAAGGGGGCAACCAACGTGCAGGACGCCCATGAAGCTATCAGACCGACCCGTCCCGAGAGAACTGATATCGATGCTGGCTCGGATGAGCGTCGTCTGTACGGGTTGATATGGGCCAGATTCGCCGCCAGCCAGATGTCTCCCTCGATTAGGGAGAGGAGAGACTTACGGGCCACTGTTGATGATTTGGAGAAGCCATTGACCGGTTCGGCTTCTTGGAGGGTACACGCCGGATGGGAGGTAGTCTACTCAAAGTACCACAACAAGGTCAGGACGAGCCCTCCCGAATTCGTGCTCGAGGTTGGTGCTCTGTGGAATATCTCCAAGTCAGAAGAGAACCCTTGGATGGTCACTGATGAGACTAAGCCGCCGAAGAGGTACTCGGAGAGTTCGATTGTCCAAGCCATGAAGAAAGCCGAGATTGGGCGGCCATCGACGTACGTCAGTACTGTTTCGAAACTGTCAGCCAGAGGTTATGTCGAAGTCGAAGGAGGTTCACTGCATCCCACCCAAGCTGGTCGCATGATGTGGTTGGATGTCGTTCCGTTCTACAACGAGCAAAAAGAGTCAGAGGGGCTATTCACTCCCCATTTCACATCCAAGATGGAAGAAAACCTGGATGAAATCGAGCACGGCAGTATCGATGGGTCTGAGGTTTGGAATGAATTCGTAGAGGAATTCAGATCAATGCACAACCAGGCTCTTGATCGTAAGCGAGAGTTTCCCACCCCTAGGCAGATTGCCCTCCTAGAGAGTCGGATGCCGCATCTGAATCAGGAGAGACGAGACGAGTTGCTTTTAGGCAAGTCCCTCGATGAACTGACCGGAGACGATGCTCGCAGGATCATCGAGCAGTTATATGACCCGCAAGGGGATAATGGGCATCTACCTCCTAGTGAAAAGCAGACTGAGCTAATCGTGAAGCTATCTGACCAAATCGGGCTGGGGCTGGATGCTACCTTGGAGAAAGCAGGAGTGGCAGATTTGTCCGAACTGACAGGGGGTAGGGATGGTACAGCCAGCGAACTGATATCGCAGATGATAGAAATGAGCAGGAATCTGCCTGCGACTCCAGCACAGATCGACTTGGTGAACAAACTATCCGAGCAGCACGAGGTACCCTTGAACGAGATGCTAGCGATTGCAGGTCTCAGAGAAATTAGCGAGATGAGCAAGGCAGATGCCAGCTCAATCATCAATGAAATGAAGAAGCGCTCGCGTCGGAGCAGAAGCAGACGGGGTTGAGGTTTGCGACGCCCCATAGTGGCAGCACTCAATAACGGATGCCTGTAACGAACGGCATGGAATCACTCGAGTACGATGTCGTAGTCGTCGGGGCCGGCCCGGTCGGGGGATTCCTAGCTCAGAGGATGTGCGAAGGAGGTGCCACAGTGCTGCTTCTGGAAGAGCATGCTCAGATTGGCAGGCCGTTTCAGTGCGCCGGACTGGTGAATCCCGAAGCCATGCGACTGACTGGTCTGGAAAGCACCGTATTGTCTCCTATCTGGGGTGCTAGAATTCACAGCCCGTCGGGAATACCAGTCGTGATCGGTGACAATCAAGAGGTTCGAACATGGTCGGTCTGCCGCAAGTTGTTCGATGAGGGGGTTGTCGGAGGGGCTATGCAGGCTGGAGCTGACATCTGGCTCTCTAGCAAGCCGGTTTCAGCCGAAGAAATAGATGACCATGTGCTGCTTTCAATCGCTTCGCCCGAAGGAGAGGTGTCAGTTAGGTGCAAGTTGCTATGCGGGGCCGACGGAGCTCACTCATGGGTCCGCCGCCGCTTCAAGATGGGGCGCCCGAAGGAGCTCATGATCGGTTTCCAAGTAGAAGTGACAGGATACAAGGGTGAACAGGGGAGACTGGACATGTACACCGGGTCCGGATACTCCCCTGGTTTCTTCGCTTGGGCTATCCCCTCGGGAGAAACTACGAGAATCGGCACTTGGAGTAAACCTGAGTTGATGGGAGGGGGATCTTGTGAACAACTGCTCGACAGGTTGCGTGCAGAGCCACTATGGAGTGAGCGTTTCTCCGAATGCAGAGAAGTCGGGAGATTCTGCGGACCCATTCCAAGTGGTCTTGTGAAACGACCAATGATAGGCAGAGTAGTGTTGTTCGGTGACGCGGCGGGACTGTGCAAACCCACCACCGGTGGTGGGATTGGACCAGGTTTCATGCAGGTGGAGATGCTCGTTCCGAGTCTGCTGGGGTGTTTGAATCGGGATGACTTTACGGAGGCGTCAGTCAAAGAGGTCATCGGCCTCTTGGAGCCGATCAGAAGGGAGCAGAATAGGGCAAGGGCACTGAGGGACGCATTCCTGACGGAGATGACTGACGATGAACTGGACGGGGTTTTCGCCGTTTGGTCGCGTCCTGAAGTAACGGAGTTAATCAATCAGATAGGGGACATCGAGCAGCCCATACCCTTAGGAATCCGAATGCTGAAGGAAGTACCCGAGTTCCGCGCTCTGGCCAAGAGAGCTGTGAAGGCAGTATTGTGGGGTTGATTCGTGCATAGATCAGTACAGCGAGTTAGGTACCCTCCGTTCGAGCATTCTCACATGGACCCACGAGCCGTCCCGATGATAGAAGTCGTCGTAGAGTCCGAGGGGCAACCACCGCCATCCTTCAGAATAGGAACGGATGACGATTGGATAATCGAGTGGAGGGGCTGCAAGTCTGACGATTCCGAGATGCCTGAGATATTATGCGATGTCTCGCGCAATCCATTTCCCTTCCTAATGAGGACGAGGAATGGCTGGTACATCGAACCCGATCCTATGCACAAAACAGCACGTCGGCTGATACGCCCCACGGTCGCATTGCTGATTCTCGCACTACTGGTGCACTCCATGGAGCCTAGTCTCGTCAGCCTCGGTCTGCTATCGGAGTCATTCGCAGGCTCATATCGCATAGGCCCACTCGACTACCCGAAACTTCTGTTCGTAGCATTCCCCATCTTCATGTTCCCGATAGTCTTCAGGATGATTGCGAACTTGCGGGACATCAGACGTCAGAACGCCTACATCGCATCACCCATAGAATCGCCTGAGATGACATTGGCAGTCGGTGAGAGAGATGTCCGAGCCAGTCGGATTACCATGCCAGTAGACACGATGGCTGTCCGAGGTAGACTGCAAGTCGGAGTCGCAGTCCCCGAGAGGAGTAAGGTGCTAGAGTCCTTGCAGCGGACCGAAGGAGAGCAACCAGCTCCTGGGATGTCTACTAGGCTACCTGAGAGGAGAATCACAAGTGGCGAGGAACTGGGTACTGGGGTAGGGGAAGCCACACCGATGCCTGTCGCTCACCCCCGAGTTCTCCTGCTTGAGCCCATGAGGGTGCATGATCCTGGGGAGTGGGTTGAACTGAGGGAGAACAGTGCTGAGGTTCGCTTCGAGGGGCCGGTGAATCAGTGGCCAGGCTCGATATACTCTGCTTTGATTGCTGTCCACTGGGAGATTGTGATAGAGGCAATTAGAGATGATGGGACTAGGATGAAGTGGGTCGGTCAGGTCATCATGCCGCCAAGACAGGGTCTTGAGCACATCTCGAAACTACCCGTAAGGAGCGGAAGGACCGAATTATCCGAGTCTAGCTAGGCTGTACCGGGACTGGGCTAGCGAGATCTTCCTGAATTACATCGGTTTCCAGCAAGGTATAGTCGGAGTCCCTCTTGCGAGGACGGAAGCCCGCTCTGAGTATCAGTCTCTGGAGCTCCTCTTCAGTGGCCTCCGTCTTAGTAGATCCAGCGGCCGAAACCACATTCTCCTCCATCATAGTGGAACCAGCGTCATCAGCACCTGCGAGAAGGGCCATCTGGGCTACATCGACGCCCATTGTGGGCCACGACGCCTGAATGTGCTCGATATTGTCGAAGAACAGCCTAGACACGGCGACGTGTCTGAGGTACTCGATTGGGCCCGCTCCCAAAATTATCTTGTTGTGGCCCTTGTTCCTCGACCCGAAGGAATTGTTTTCCAACATAACAGGCCACGATACGAACGATGTGAACCCCCTCCGTCCAACTGATATGGCATCGTCCTGCATAACCCTCACCCTGTCCATGTGTAGAACCCGGTGCAAGTTGGTCTCGCCAAAGCCGAAGACATTGGTAGCAGATGTCGTCAAATCCAATTCCTGTGCTTCCTGCATGACTCTCAGCCAATTGTCCGCGGAACCCTTCTTCGGTGAGATGTCCATCCTCACTTCATCGACCAGCATCTCCGCACCACCTCCTGGGAGTCCATGCATCCCAGCCTCCTTCAGGTGACCCAACACTTCCTTGGTCGGGATGCCGCAAACCTCCGATATCCCTTCGATCTCAATGGGAGAGAAGCAATCCAGAGCGACGAGGGGGTGCCTCGAACTCAACTCGCGTAGCAGACCTGTGTACCACTCTAGGGGAAGTTCTGGGTGCACTCCGCCCTGCATCAGGACGCGTGAGCCGCCTATGACCTCCAACTCCGACAGCCTCTCGCTGATTTCGTCTGTCGTCTGCATATAGCTCTCGGGGTGATCGGGTGGCCTGTAGAATGAGCAGAACTGACAGTTGATGGTGCACACATTGGTGTAATTCACGTTCCTGTCTACGAGGTATGTCACCTCGTTACCCGGGACCTGAGATCTCCTACGCAGCATTGCCGCGTGCATCAGTTCATTGATATCAGCCGAATCGTACAGAGTCACTGCATCCTCGACGCTCAGCCTAGGCGGGTCCTCCGACCTCAGATACTGCAGAATCGTTCTCCAGTCGGACAGTAGATCACCCGTTATTGCCCACGAGTGCTTCTATTTCATCGATTGTCTTAGGGCAGTTCGATGTTAGTACCACTGGGCCGTCTTCTGTAATCAGCACATTGTCCTCGATACGGACGCCTATTCCTGCATAACGGTCCGGAATCTCGACATCTGTCCTCCAACTTCCAAAGTATAGCCCTGGCTCAACAGTCACAACCATTCCCGGTTGCAATATTGGCCCCTCGTCTTTATCGCCTTGTCTACCACCACCGACATCGTGAACGTCGAGACCAAGGAAATGTCCTGTTCCATGCATGAAGAAATTTCTGTATGGGCCATTGAACTCCATATCGTCTCCAATGGCCTCCTCAACGCTACAATCTAGAATCCCCAAATCAATCAACCCTTGGGCTAGCACAACTGAAGTGGCTCTGTGCATTGAAAGCCAAACTGAACCGGCTTGGCACGCTTCAATACCGGCCAACTGTGCTTTCAGCACGAGTTCGTAGATCTCTCTTTGCTGGTCGCTGAATTTCCCGCTGACTGGCCATGTTCGGGTGATGT
>CAZSPJ010000019.1:0-9822 GCA_964608795.1 uncultured Candidatus Poseidoniales archaeon
GAGGGTGAGCCACTGGCTGCGCTGCCGCGCAAGCTGAACCTGAACAACCTCACCTTCCACCTGCCGTTCGACAAGGTCGAGTACGAGCCCGAGCAGTTCCCAGGGCTAATCTACAGACTCGACTACCCCAAGGTTGTCTGCCTGATATTCGGCAGCGGCAAGATGGTGATTACCGGCGCCCGCGCCAAGGCCGAGATCCTCGAGGCTGTCCAGTTCATCCAGGACGAATTGGCGGATCTGCTGTAGATTTGAGGCCCGCAGGGGTGATATTGATGCGTTCCTCGCCGTTCCGGCGAGGCATGCGCTCACACGCGAGGCTGTCTTTCGGACTCGCTCTTCTGATAGTGATATCCTCTCAGTCCGGCGTTTTCATGGACGTGAAAGCACCTCCTGAGGAACTCTCAGACTTGCGAATAATGGAATCTTCAGTTAGGTCGGTAAATCTGGTAGATGTGCCCTCATGGAAGATAAACGATGCTTGGAGCTATGATGGCTACCTCGACGTAGGTGCCTTCGTTGCCAGTTCGGGGGTCAGTTCGAATGTTCAGTATCTTGAAGGAACTCTGACTCAGACAGTATCGGACATTATGTGGTGTGATGTCGATGGCGATGGCGAGATAGATTGGGATCTGGACTTAATGTGTTACAAAGTTGTAGGGGATGCCTACTATGAGGCCGAGGGCGTAAGCATAGATGGGCAGTCTGGTGACTTACGTGTATACATGGATACCGAAGAATGGATTAGTGTTTCAGATTTGTCTGTGTTTCGTGAAGTGGCTACTTTCGACATCGATTTCATCGTTCAAATCTTGTGGTTTACTGTCACAGAACACATAGCAGATTTGACCGTTACAAACACCTATGTTCCATCATCGGAGGGCTACGACTTCCCGCTTAGTGTGGGCGAGGTTTGGGAAACCGACTACACCGTAGAGACCGACTATAGCGGCACGAGCGATTACGTGACAATCCCCTCTGACAGCACTAGTAGCAATACCACCAGTTGGGAAGTTGTTAGCCAAGGCTATCCAGGCACATTCTACAACGGGTGCTCGCAATCTTACAACATAACGAACTATGATGACAATGGGGATGAGACCGGATACAAGTGGTACTGTCCGGCGATTAGAGGGGATATTCGGACCTCGTATTCAGTAGCAGGTCTCGGAATTCAAGCTGAGCACGAACTCACCACATACCAAGCGGCCAGCAGGGCGAAGCAAATCACCATCGAAGTAAAGCATCCGCTATCGCCTCTGGATTTCGAGATGTCGACTTGGATTAATGTGACCAGCCAAGGTCAGCCCGTATCTGATGAAGATGTCAAATTTCGATACGAGATTGGAGCGTATGACAGATGGATAAACGGAGGTAGCGGCACTGCATTCCAACACAACATTACTACTGCATCAAACGGTTCTGCCTTCCTTACCTTCAACACAGGTCACCTTCCCGATAGCACAACCACTCAGGGAGAGATAGGAAGTCATGGAATCATTGTATGGGCCAGTGGAACAAATCCTTCGAGCTTGATCTTAGGCACTTCTACAGTGACAATTGACCCCGAAGTTCACGCGGTCGACCTTGTCTCGCGCGCTGAGGGTGTCACCGTCGAGAGGACCAGGGGCAACAGGACAGTCACACTGGACAACAACATAGGCTTCAATGCGATACCTGACGACCAGTTGACTTTCAGCGTCCCAGTCCTCAACAGGGGACTCTTGAATTCTCCAGCAACCACTTTGGTAGTCAATGCCCCCGACGGCTCGACTTCCTCAACTGAGATTCCAAGTCTATCGAGCCTCGAGGAGGTGAGGGTCGACGTTGTTTGGACTGTTCCTGGGAACCAACCGTCCGGTGATATCAGCCTGACTTTCACAGTCGATCCTAACGAGGAAGTAGTCGCTGACGGTAATCGATCAAACAACGAGGGTTCGTTCACCCTTTTCATCGGCCGGCTGCCTACCGCATCTCTCTCAATTGCCTCGGATTCACTGACGTTGTCAGAAGTGAGTTTCAACGGTCTATCGTCATATGACCCGGATGGAGGTGACTTGACTTGCGAGTTCACAGTCGAGAAGCTTGACGGCGAGAGTTGGATTTCGGTCGAGGAAGACTGTGCCCAAGGATATACTTGGAATGACGACGGTGTTTTCCTAGTCTCATTAACAATCACAGATGACGAGAATGATCAGGACTACGCTGAGTCTTACATCACCATAATGAACAGACCCCCGGATGTTGAGATTGGGGTGGATCAGTCCTCAGTACCGGTGCTTTCACCGGTTACCTTTGATGTCGAGGAAAGCGGGGACATGGACACGCTGAACCAAGAAGCACCTATCGAAATACAGTGGCACTTACCATGCGACGAGGGGCAGGTCGGGGTACGGTGCACGGTCACCCCTGAATCTGAGGGTTCGTTCACCATGGGAGTGACAGTGATGGATGACGACGGGGCCACCACAGACGACACGTTGACCATTGATGTCACGAACATAGCCCCCACCAACCCGCAAGCCGAGATTTGGTCAGGGCCAAACAGACTCATCCCCCAGATGCTCGGAGCCAACGCGAGGTACACTGTCGACGAAGGCGATGAGCTGGTTTTCCGTGGATGGGCAGATGACTCAGCGAACGATCTTGGCGGACTCCAACACCACTGGTCGCCCGATGCGGAGTTGCAGCCGGAACTAATCATCAGCAGCATCGGCTACCAGAGCGAATTCGGGCACACCTACAACTTCTCAGGGCAGCACCTCGCTACTCTGCAAGTGGTTGATGATGATGGAGCCAGCACTGAGACACTGATCATACAATTCCTTGTGAACAACGTGGCTCCATCTATCTCACCGGTCGCGCCATTACTACCTGTGGCTGAGGACGAGTTGGTGCAACTGTCAATTCAGGTGAGCGATACCTTGGGCGACTTACCCAACCTAATCACCTGCTACGACCTAGACCCCTATGCCAACTCCGACTCGGAGGGCAACGCCACTGATGACTGCGACATCGAGTCACTTCACCTCGCTCACGCATGGCCTGATGCGACCATGGCTCCCGATTACATCGTCTTCCACGTCACTGACGACGATGGTGAGCGCGCAAGCATCACTATCTCGATTAGCGTAAACAATGTCGACCCGGATGTTAGGGCATCGACCAGTGATTACAGGCCCACAGAAGGGGATGTCATCTTCCTGTCCACAAACGGCACCACCGATTCGCAGTTCGACATGGAGAACATGATCTACATTTGGGATTTGGACATAGGCAAGGATAGCGACGGTGATGGGGATCCCGCTAACGATGTCGATAGGCAAGGACCATGGATTGAGGTGAGTTTTGCCAGCGAAGGCACAAGGACAATCCAGATGACTGCCTTCGACGAAGGTAGTGGCTCATCCATCACCCTGGTCATTGAGGTGCAGAAGGAACCATTCAGCTTCGGCGTGCTAATGGCCGACTATGGCATCTACATCGGTCTGCTCGGACTGATAGCCATTCTCGTCACGGTGCTGATTCTGAGGATGCGTCCGCCCGAAGTTGTCGTCGAGGCATCCGTGATGGAGAATGTAAGTCGGCGCAGGAGCAGGAGGGTCTCGATGGACGACGCCTTCGACGACCCCGACTACGATCCCTTCGACGCTGAGAAGAGGAAACGGGGACCTAGGAATGGCAAAGGCGATTCAGAGGCAGAGGGGGCGTCTGAGATTCCCGAGCCGATGGATCCAGAGGAGTCCGAGAGTATGGACGGTGGACTTGCGGATGCATTCAAGGAACTGACTGGAGAGTCGCCGTAGGAAGAAGTAGCCGAAGAGGCTGGTCCGGGGACTGTCACAGCGTCCGTAGATGAGGCTCTGGACAACAAGGACATCGAAGCCCTCTTTGATGATTAGACTCGCCCGAGACCGTGGTCAACCTATACAGGCTCCTCGGATTGCCCGACCCATCCAAGGTGCAGCAGAGGCCGGCGAAGCCCAAGAGGATGTCCGTCGACCCCGGTCCGCAGGCCGATGATCGGTTCCACGATCTCGGAGAGGACACTTGGTCAGAGAGGACCGGCAGGATGACCCCTCGGCCCAATCGGAGAGTTGTCTACTTGAAGCCGGATGACCTGCATCGTCTACCGCTGCAGGGCATGGAGCAGGCCCTGATGGATGGCGACATGATGCTGGTCGACCTTGGTTCACTCACTCACATGCCCAGCCAGCAGGACGTCTGCAAGAGGAGGGTGCAGGCCATGGGCGATGGGATAGGCTACCCTGTGTTCTCGCTGAACGAGTCAGACACCCTACTGATGGTGGCAGGAGCGCGGATGAGAGTGGATACCGTTAGACACAAGCTTGGCATGGCGATCTGGAATCAACTGCCGGAGTCCGAGGTCTGAGACTCGTCCTCGAGCCACGTATCGAGAACCCCTGAGGCGACCTCGTCAGCCGCGTGCTCGGTGAAATCTCGGTAGGCCTGCCACTGGGCGATGATTCCCTCGTCCTCGCCGCGCTGCTTCTTCCGCTCGATTGATGCGTCAGCGTAGGTGACGCAGCGGCGGAGGAACACCTCCACCAGCCTACGGCGCTCGTCGACGTCCATCAGACGACCCCTAGTTCCGAAAGCAGCTCTTCGACGTGGCCCTTCGGGCTGACCTTGTAACGAACCCATCGCAGAGTTCCGTTCGAATCAATGACGAATGTCGAGCGCAGGGTCCCCATGTACGTCTTGCCGTACATGCTCTTCTCTCTCCAAGTACCATATGCTTCGTGCAGAGAGAAGTCGTCATCGACTACGAGCTCGAACGGCAGGGAGTTCTTGTCGATGAACTTCTGATGACTCTGGGCCGAATCGGTGGAGACTCCAATGACCCTCCATCCCGAATTCGTGAACCGGCCGAAGCTATCGCGGAAGTCGCAGGCCTGAACTGTGCATCCCGAGGTGTTGTCGCGCGGGTAGAAGTAGAGTATCACGCCATCACCTGAGCTCAGCACCTCCGACAGTCTGATGCTAGATCCGTCAGTCACAGTCGCTTCGAATTCAGGGGCCGCATCGCCCACACTGAGTTCCACCGTATCCCCCATGGCACTGCGAGTCGTTCAACGGCTACAAAACCGACGGTGAATCAGTTCCGCATCTCCTCTCGGATGCGCTTCTTCGTTGACGCCCATGAGCAGATCGGACACTGGGAGAGGTCGTGGCGTAGGGCCGGGCAGTGCTCCCTGCCGAAATAGATGATCTGCAGGTGCCTGCGAATCCATGTGCCTTCGGAGAAGATCTTCTTGAGGTCACGTTCGGTCCTGACGACGTTGCTGCCGTTGGAGAGTCCCCAACGCGCTGCTAGCCTGTGGATGTGGGTGTCGACCGGGAAGGCAGGTACTCCGAAGGCCTGCGCCATGACCACGCTGGCGGTCTTGTGACCGACTCCTGCCAGTGACTCGAGGAAGTCCCAATCCGGCCTCACCCCTCCTCCGTCCTCCACTATCTGCTCTGCCATTCGCTTGAGGTTGCGAGCCTTGGTGGGGGCAAGGCCAATCTCTCGGATGATGGCGTGTATCTCATCGACAGTGAGCGAGGTCATGCGCCTAGGAGAGTCTGCGGCCTCGAACAACACCGGCGTCACCTCGTTGACCTTCTTGTCCGTGGTCTGCGCCGACAACATGACTGCGACCAGCAGGGTATACGGGTCGCTGTGTTCCAGAGGAATCGGTTGCTCGGGATATAGCTCATCCAGAATGCGACCGATCTCTCTCGCCTTCTCGGCCCGCCGCATGCTATTCCCCCGCGTCCTCCTTCAGCCCTATGATGAAGGCACCGAGTACGCAGAGTCCGGGTACCCCGTAACAGGGACCATACATCCAAGTCTCCCACTCGGTCGACTCGGAAGGACCCCCCAGCAGCAGATATGCGAACAGGGCGAGCAGGATACCCGGGAAGACTGCGATAGCTGCGAAGACGATGGCTCGCATCAGTCGCATAGGGCGCCCTCGTGCTCTCGCATGATAAGGTTCGTCAAAGGCCGAACAAGCCCTCAATATCCGCACCGCTGCGGGTGTTAAGCACGTCAGCGGCGCCGAGCCATCCCTTGCGGGCGACCTGCACCCCGAACCAGAAGTCCCGCAGGCCGTCGGTGTCGTGGGCATCGGGGTTGATGCAGATGGGGACGCCTTGCTCCTTGGCGTACTTGCACAGCCTCCAATCGAGGTCGAGCCGGTACGGGGACGCATTGATCTCCACCGCCTTCAGCTCGCCCTCGGAGTTGAGTTCCCCCATTCTGCGAAGGACGGCGTGCATGTCAACGGGGAATCCTTCTCTGCCCTGCAGTATGCGACCTGTCGGGTGTCCGAGGATGGTGAAAGTGGGGTCCTCTACCGCCCGAATGAGAGCCTCGGTGTTGGCTATCTCGTCGCGCCCCCTCCAACTGCCAAGCGCATGCACGCTCCCTACCACGTGTGAGAGTGAGTTGCGCACCTCTTCGGGGTAGTCGAGACTGCCGTCGACTAGGATGTCGCACTCGCTGCCGTGCAGCAGGCGGAAGTCGGTATTGGAGTCTCGCCACTGCTCGTTCAGAGCCCTGATTGACTCCGCTTGACCGGGTACGTCCGCCGCGGAGACCCCAATCTGCCTGCCACCGATGTTCAGCACCTCGGAGTGGTCGGCGATGCCGAGGTACTCCCAGCCCAGCTCCATCGCCGCGTGGGCCATCTCCTCGAGTGTCGCGGTGCCGTCCGAGGCCACTGTGTGGTTGTGCAGCGCCCCCTTGATGTCAGAGGGCTCGATCAGTGTCGGAAGACCGGTGCCGCCCTCTGCTGCGGCCTCCATCTCGCCCATGTCCTCGCGCATCTCGGGCGGCACCCAAGACATCCCGAGGTGGCGGTAGATATCGGCCTCATCGACGCATTCGAGAGTGTGCTTGGCGGCCTCCAAGCCGATGGCGTCGCCGGCGGCTTCCCCGGGGAACAGACCGAACTCATTGAGGCGGAGGCCGCGGTCTATTGCAGTCTGCCGCATCCTGATGTTGTGCTCCTTGGAGCCGGTGAAGTAGGCCAGAGTGAACGGGAATGTCGCTGGGGCTACTATCCTAATCTGTGCGTCAATGGTCGCATCGCTGCCGCGACCACCGTCCCCTCCAAGCATGTCGGCCTCGAGGATGAGACTGACCTTCGACTCGCCGTGCCCCTTGACCTCGGCGATCCCAGGGAAGGCGAGTATGGCCTCGATAACTGAGTCGTGGTCTCCGGGTTCCGCCCCTACTACTATGTCGAGGTCTCCGATGGTCTCCCTGCGCCTTCGGGCACTTCCCGCGAGCTCGGCTCTGATGACCCCTGATATAGTGGAGACTCTCTCTTCTAGGGCTTGGCCATAAAGCAGGCCCACGTCCATCCTGCTACGTCCCTGATAGCGGCGCAGCAATTCGATTCCCTCGAGGTACTTCTGCTGGCTCTTTTCCCCGAACCCCGACAACGGTGCGATATGCCCCATCTCGCACGCCGCCTTCAGCGACTCGACCGAGTCCACCCCGATTTCCTCGTACAGGGTACGGGCACGCTTCGGCCCCAACCCGGGAATTCCGACAATCTCCATCAGTCCGGGGGGGATACGTTCGTAGAGTGAGAGCAACTCACCCCACGAGCCCTCCAGCACTGCCTCGCTGATTAGCCCGCCCAAACCCTTGCCGATTCCCTTGACATCGGTGATGCGCTCCTCGCGCACCACCGTCAGCAGGTCCTCCTCGAGCGAGGCTAGTGCGCGGCTGGCATTCTGGTAGGCGATGACTCGGAATTGATTGGCCCCGTCTAGTTCGAGCAGTACCCCGACCTGTTCGAGGACCGTGACGATCTGCGACTTGGTGATGAAGGGGGGGCCCTCCGACCTCGCCTTCGGCAAACTCCACCCGGACGACTTGACCACATCCTCAACCAGTAGCCATTCGACTTGACTCTGTCCCTAGGTGACAGAAGGAGGAGTTCCCCAACATACTCAAGCGGCCCCGCGCACGGCTCGGCATGGATGTGGTGGCGTTGGCAGAGACGGCCTCGGTGGGTCTGTGCAGCGTTGCTGTGCTGCTCTGGATGTCAATAGGTACCTTCTCTCGCACCGAGTCCGGTGAGATGCTGGCTCAGCGAGTGATAGCCGTGCTATGCCTCGTATCGGCTGTCCTGTTGTTCGGCCTGCACTACATGGGAGGGGAGCTCTGGGGCTCTAGGAACGTAGCTAGGCCGATGGCTGTGGTAGCCGTGATAGTGGCGTTAGCAGGGACAATGAACATCAAGGGCAAGGACGTGCAGGGAGAAGCTAATCCACACAAAATCGCAAAGATGCGCGCTGAGGAGGAGTAGTCACTCCCCCGAGAGCTTGTCGTCGATGAACGCGCGCATGTAAGCGGGTAACTCCCCATTCGCGAAGACGACGTCCTCGACATCATCGAGTTTCATCAGCGAGTAGTAGATCTGCATCGCAGTCATAGGGGTGGCGCTGCAGCCAGTGCAGCCGCCCTCGAGGGAGATCATAATCACGCCGTCAGTGGTATCCATCACGTTGACCACCCCGTCGTGTGCATCGAGCACGGCCTGAACCGGTCCGACCGAATCAAGAATCGTCTGCTTGTCCACCATCCGAGGTTCCCTCCGGCATCGCAGTCCATGGGGTGGCCTTTCAACCAATTGCCCCTCTGAGGTGCTATGGGTGCGCACACGAGGGTGATGCTGCTCGACCTTCTGGTCGAGCGTTCTCAGTTCGGTCACGGCGGCAATCAGGAGATAATCAGGCCTCTGGCTGAGGCCGGCAGCGTAGAGGTTCTGCTACTCACCCCTCAGATGCAATCCTTCGAGGTCGGAGAGAGGGCGCAGTCGGAGGGAGAGGTTGCTCTGACGGATGACGATGTGCCTCACTGGGACGACGAATACGGATTCTGGCAGGAGTGCGTTGTCGAGATCTCAGGCAATCCGGTGCGTTTTCGCAGAATCGCTATGCCGATGCACGGCGACGACGAGCTGACAGCGGAGTGGCTGGAGCGCCTCGGAGTCGACGCCGTGTACTGCAGCGGCTCGCGTCGCAATGTCTCAATTTGGGAGGACTGGATGGATGGCGGAGCGTCGCTCCTGCGGGTTTCGGCGAGGTCGGGAACTCCAACACTCGGGATCTGCTTCGGGCATCAATTGCTGTGCAAAGCGTTGGGGGCGAAGATTACCAGGGAAGAAACTCTGTTCAACGGGGTCTCTGACCTTGAACTTACCAACGAGGGCAGGGGTGATTCACTGTTCGGCTCAAGGAGGTCGGGCCCCGGAGACGCCCCGGTTGTGCTGTTCACTCACCGGGACCATGTCGTGACAGTTCCTGATTGCTGCTCGCTGCTCGGCCATACAGACCACAACCTCGTAACCGCGGTAAGAGTCCTCGACGAAGACGGCAAGTGCCTCCCAGCATGGGGGGTGCAGTTCCATCCAGAAGCTGCGAAGGCCCGCATCGAGCGCGCCTTCGAATGGGGTCACATCAGTCAGGAAGAGTTGGATTCGTTCCAGAGAGAACACGATGGAGCCGGCATCCTGTCCTCTTTCGCTTCCACTGTCCTAGGGGCCTGATTCGTCCGCCCCTTCGGGGCGGAGGCGCGGGATTTGGATTATAAGCGAGTCTTGGGTCGGCGGGGCGACAGGTGAACAGTATGATTGAGATAGAGAACATCCAAGAAATCGGAGCAGGGACAGCAATAGTAGGACTACTGATTGCTTTCATGCTGTACAATAAGATCAACAAAATAGAGATTGGCAATCCAATTGTCGCAGACATTACTCAGCAGATTCAGAATGGCGCCATGGCCTTCCTGAATGCAGA
>CAZSPJ010000020.1:0-9068 GCA_964608795.1 uncultured Candidatus Poseidoniales archaeon
CAGATGACTGTCGGATGGACATTCTGCTCAACTAGGTCCTCACTGCGCTTCAGCAGCTCTCCTGCGATTACGACCGCACTTGTGGTGCCGTCGTAGCAGTGCTGCTCCTGAGTCTTGGCAATCTCGATGATCATCTTGGCTGCAGGATGCTCTATGTCCATCTCCTTGAGTATGGTAGCGCCGTCATTGGTGATGACCACATCACCCATGCTGTCGACCAGCATCTTGTCCATCCCCTTCGGCCCCAGAGTGGAACGCACCGAGTCTGCGACAGCCTTAGCCGCGGCGATGTTGTTGCTCTGCGCCGAGCGCCCACTAGTACGCTCAGTGCCTTCCTTGAGGATGAAAATAGGTTGTTGACCGTTGTACATCGGAAATCACGCTCCGGAATCCGGCGACCAATGGGGGGGTCATAAGGCCTCGCACGGGCGCGGGCGGGCGGGCATCGGGCGCTCATTCGCGGTTCTGCTGGTCTAGCCAGCGCTGGCCGTAGTGGACCCACTGCTCGGGTGACCATCCCTCCGGGAGGCCTTCCTCCGGGATTGGCGGGACGCCGGGGGGTAATTCGGACTGAGGCTCCGGCTCGGGTTCTGGTTCAGGCTCCGGCTCGGGTTCTGGTTCAGGCTCCGGCTCGGGTTCTGGTTCAGGCTCCGGCTCGGGTTCGACTGGAGGGGGAGGGGGCATCTCAGGAGGCTGTTCGAAGATCTCCTTGGCACCCCCATACATCGAATTGGCCACCTCGTCATCTACTGGGAGCTTGGGGGCGTCGGGGATTCCTTCCTGATCTCCCCAGCCACTGCCGTCGACGGTCATCTCGTAGGTTTCCAGAGTCGAGATCTCCTCCATCGGAGCGGTAGCGCTCTTGTATATCCTGAGCGAGGCGACTAGGACCGCGCCCACGACTCCCAGTCCGATGAGAAGGAACAGGATGTTACCGGCCCACCACGCTGTCTCCTCAACGTCGACGCCGGTTTCGATGGGGTTCAACTTGTGCATTACAATAGACCCATTCTTAGAGACCTTGTCCCTGTCTCCGTCGACCTCGATAGTTATGTCGAAGGTCATCACGTTCTCGGCAAGGTTCTCGAGGTTGTCATCGGTCACGGTCAGCCAGACGGTGATGGTTCTGGACTCGTTGGTTAGCAGGACGAAGTCCCTGTCGCCCTGATCCACACGCGCATCGAAGATGTTGAAGAAGATGTCAGAGTTCCTGTCAATGTCGGCCCTCAGGAGCTGGTCATCTGGATACAGGTTGACCACAGTGAATACAAGCTCGTAGTCATCCCCTCTCTCTGTAATCGCATCAATGGGCTCTCCATTCACATAGAGCGATGGTGCAAGGATATGGAAGAATCCCTGAGAGCCGACGTGGAAGTCCGCCGTACCGCTGCCACTTACGGCGAGTCCGTCACTTGCTGCCTCGACGCTGCTGGCGATGAGGGTGATTTCGCGCTCGCCACTGGCGGTGAAGTCAAACGAGTAGCGAATTGTGAGGTTCAGTGAAGATCCCGGCGGGATGTACGGCGTCCTCCCGTTGGTCAGACCGGTCGCTTGGACCCAGACATCTGGATGGCTAGTCTCGAAATCAATTGTGAAGGCGTCGTTGACGTTGCCGTTGTTCCAAATCTCCCAGTTCAGGGTCCTCGCATCATCCCCTCCTCTGAACACCTCTGCGGTCAAATCGAGATTCTCGACTTCCACTAGGTTCGTCACGGGCACGGTGAGAAGAATCCTGACACTCGATTGGTAGCCTGAGTCGTCCTGACTTGATGCTATAATCCAAATCTCATAGGTCTCATTGGCGATTCCGTAAGGCATCGGCAGCAGCAACATCACCGTGCTGTCGCCTCCGAACGGATCTATCCCAAGACTCTGTTCCGCATTGAGGGAGACGCCGAGTTTCCAGTCCGACAGCAGAGACAGGTCGAATGCCTCCTCCGAGTTCCCATTGTTCACCATCCTGACCTCGATGAGCCTCAGGAAGCCGTCGGCAGAGGCCATCATCTCCGTGGTCTCCGGCTCAAGCACCAGCTCGTGGAATACCGGGACCTCGATGTAGATAATCCAGTCGGCCACGAAGTTGGCAGGGGGCCTACCGCTTGCGAGCAGTGTAATCGCATAGGTGCCCGGGGCTATCTCGTCGGGCACGATGACGGTCGCTGTGAGATCGAACTCGTCTGTGATGTTCATCGCGAGGTTGGTAATCACAGAGCCGTTAGCATCGTGCCAAATCAGGTTCTCTGCTCCCCAGCGGTTGTCCCCGAAGGTAGCGCCGAGGTTCCAAATCGCTATCTGGTTCCCAGTGTTCTTAATCACCATGGCCACATCTCCAGTGGTGCCTGGATAGAGTACCGCAGCTGGGTTGGCTAGGGTTTTCTGATCTAGAGTAATCGAGTACGCGGCTATGACCGAAACGGGGAGTTCTATGTATACCTTGGAGAGGTTTGTAGTCCCGTCATTAATCCAGACGAACCAGTCTAACTCCTGGACGCTAGCGCCCTCTGGGATACTGAGGTTGAACCACGTGTTCATGGTACCGAGGGCACTGATGACCTCGGTTACGACGTAGTTGTCGTGGTCGAACAGGTTGTTGGAGTCTATTCTAAGGGGGTAGCCGTTCATCCAAGTCTGGTTGGAGACCTCGGTGTACAGACGGAGGGTGATGTCGACGTACCCGTTGTTCTTGATCTTGCAGAACAGGGACGGCGGTCTGGAATCGTCGGGGACCACCATGTAGGCGTTAGGCAGTGGGTCGTCGCAATCGACGTCGAGGGTGTACTCAGCGACCTTCTCGAATCCGAACATCAGGAACGAGTCCAGATGGATGCCCTGATTCGCTAAGGAGCTGTTTGAATCGAAGCGGAAGGAGAGTGTGTAGTCGGCGTTGGGGTGTATGTCGGTCATGTTCCAGACCAGCTGGGACCAATCGCCGTGGTTCTTCGAAAGACTCTGAGCAGTGTAGTTGTAGTGCTCCAGAGAGCCTCCCGCGTCAGCCTCGAGTCTGATGTTGTCGCCGGCTGCCATCTCTCCCCAGGCCGCAGTCACCAAATGCATCGAGATGAAGTCGAACGACCTCACTCTGACCTTGCAGAAGTTGTTGCCATACAGGGCCGAGACTGCGGTGTCAAGAGTCCCGTACTTGAGCCCGTGTCCGGGGTCGTCGCAGTTGTCGAATGGTGTGAACCAGCCCCACCAGAGCCTGTCATGCCTGTTGCTGGCGTAGTCCGAGCCCGGCCTAGATACCCTCCAGTGCCAGTCGCCCTCGTTGCTGGAGGCGTTCTCCATCCTCCAATGACCATAGTAGTCGGGGTCTGATGAGAGGGTTCCGTCTGAGTCATACCCGGCTCCGACCCATGTCGGCTCGTTGGCACTGAGTTGGTTTGTGCAGTCGACTACCTGATCACCGTCCACATCTCCGCAGAAGCCGTTGTCCATCGGGTCCTTCCAGACCGCTACAGGGACTTCCCTGTCGAGCTCGTTATTGACCTCGTTGTCGTCAGCGAGTCCACCGTCAATGGTACCGCGCAGTATGATTCCGCCATACAGATTACCGTCTTCATCAATCGCGCTATGGGCCGAACTCGGGTTCCAGTAGAACGACTCGGTGGTAGACTGTAATCCTGACAGTGTCATGTTGACGTAATGTTCCTCCATCAGGAAGCCGATGGGGTGCCAGACTTGCATCCAGCCTTCGGCGTAGGCCGGTTGGCTGGATGTACCGGCCTGAGTGAATGTGATACTGACAGCGATATACTCGTCCCTGAGAACATATTCCTTGGTGGAGTTATCTGACT
This sequence comes from uncultured Candidatus Poseidoniales archaeon, assembly GCA_964608795.1. Classification (GTDB taxonomy): domain Archaea; phylum Thermoplasmatota; class Poseidoniia; order Poseidoniales; family Thalassarchaeaceae; genus Thalassarchaeum. Next base: position 3,795 of record CAZSPJ010000020.1, read on the forward strand.
GATTCCACTGCTCGGAAGAGGTCAGCGAGTCACCGAGCTCGATTGAGGTGACTTCGAAGTCAATCAGTGCCTTGGGGGTTGCTGCACGCTCCTCAGTAGTCGGAGGCATCGCTGAGTTGGCGGCCAAGGGGGCTATGCTCATGATGAGCATCAGTGATACCAGAAGTAAGGGTGACAGGCTACGCATGCGACGAATCTTCGTCCCTACATCCGTGTATGAAGGTTCGCTAGCAACGTTCGCCGCCCGAAGGGCGGCAACGCACGGATTGGCGGCTCTCAGACGCCCCTCTAACCGCCCGGAGGCGGGTCTGGCCCGATGAAGGGCTTATGATGGCTCGATGAGACGTGTCGCCTGTGACCGTGGAGAATCTGTATCAGAGGTTCGTCCTCTACACAGTGGTAGTGCTGCAAGTCACACTGGTTCCGATCGTGGGCTTCTCCCTGACCTACTTGCTCGAGGTGGATCAGGGCAACTTCTCAGTCGCCGTTCGAACCGAACTGGTCTACTGGATCGTCATCGCAGGCCTGCTGTACGGGTTCTTGTCACTGCTGCTGGCTCTGTTCTTCGGTGGGTGCAGGCCGACGTCAGTCGCTGACAAGGGTGGTTGGATGCCGGTACTAGGCCTCAGCCGAAGAGCAGGGGATCCCGAGCTCATAGACCGGACGAGGCTGGCCCTGCAGAGCAGTCCCTATGGGAGGATGGCGAGGCTCGTCCACACGAGAACGATCGACGAGGGGCATGACCTGATTGCGGTTCACGGGGGGCTGCAGCTGCTAGCCGTACCGATGCAGGTGCTGCTGATTGCCGTGCCGCTGGTCATCATGGAGGGCGTTCCCGATGGAGTGATCAAACCGGATCAGGCGTTCGAGTTGGGAATGGTGGGCTACATGATAGCGCTGTGGATGGCAGTGAGGATTCAACCGCTGGTGTCCAGCGGGCTCGTGGCTTACGCAGCGATGTTCAGGAGCGTTCTGTGGAGAATCTCGCGATTCTCCTGGGTGCTTCCAGTCCTGCTCTTCTGGATAATCGCCAGAACGTTTCTAGCCGCCTCTCTGAGCTGGCTCGACGTCGATGTAACCCAATGGGACGAAGTGCAGTTGGAAGCAGTTCTTCTGCACGCGGTAGTTCCCGATGCCGTAATTCCAGAGACTGCTGTCATAGACTTCCTAGTGGCGATATCAGTGCTTCCGATGGCGACCTTTACCACTCTGTCTGTGCTAGGAGGCGCCCACGACATGCCCGATTGGATGAAGGGGCAGGAGAGTGGGCTCGAGAACCTGCAGATGGATCTGCTCGAGGCCCCCGAGGAGGAGGAAGGGGCCGATGCTTCCCTAATCCCCGATGCCCTAGAACCAGAAGAGCCTGAGATGGATGGTAGCGAGGGGGACGAGGAGGACAGCAGGATGATTGACCTGCCCTTCAGGTTGTTCGACGAGTGATTACTGTAAGGGGAAGGCCCGGTCTGTAACTTGGTTCAACAGCACCCACCCCGAGCCGATACACAGGCCGAACCCGATTGACGAGGGGCCGAGCAGAAACAGGGATACGAGGGAGGCCAGTAGAATGGCGGGAGGGTATGCCCTAGGCTCTACCCTAGAGCCCTCGCTGCCGATGAACAATGATGTTAGGAAGAGTGCGAACGATGCGAGAGGTCCCATTGAGAGTCAATCTCCCCTCAGCCCGGCCAGTACCACTTCTACCCTGTCCATGCCCTTGTTGATGTCATCTCGCCCGATGGTGTAGGCGAAGCGGAGGTGTCCCTCGCCCAACTCACCGAAGGCCGTCCCTGGAGAGCACAGCACCCCTCCCTCGAGCAGCGCCATGGCAATCTCCTCGCTGTTCAACCCTGGGACATCCACCTTGGGGAACACGTAGAACGCCCCGGTGGGGACGTGGCAGGAGACCCCGGGCATTGCGTTGAGGCGTTCGCAAATGATGTCGCGCCTAGCCTTGAACTCCGAGCACATCTCCTCAGGGTAGCCAGCGGCCTCCTCTAGAGCCACGAGGACTGCATGCTGCATGGCGTCGTTGGTGCACGCGGTGACATAGTACTGCATCTTGGTCAACTGAGTCATCGCTTCGGGGTCAGGAGAAAGCAGGTAGCCTATCCTCCATCCAGTCATGGCGAAGGTCTTGGAGAACGACTGCACCATGATCACCTTGTCGTAACCGGCTCCGAGAAAGGACACATGGGATCCATCGTAGACAATGCGGTCGTAGACCTCGTCGCTAATCAGCCAGAGGTCGTGCTCCATAGCGAAGGCGACCAGCTCGTCCCTCTGTGACTCGTTGACGTTGCCGCCGGTGGGATTACTCGGGAAGTTGTACAGGATGGCGACTGTGTTCTCGTCGACTCTGGTCTGCAAATCCTCGATGGTCGGTACGAAGCCGTTTTCGAAGGTGCAGGGGTACAGATTCGGCTCGCCGCCGCAGATTACCACATCCTGAGGGTACAGCGGGAAGTACGGCTCCGGCAGGAGGACGTTGTCCCCGGGCTGCACAAGAGCTAGGAATATGTCCAGAAGACCATTGGTTCCGCTCATGGTGACGCAGACGTTGGATTCGTCCAAGCTGGGAACGAGGTGGTGCCACATCTCGGCTATCTTCCTTCTCAGAGCCGGATGACCGGCAGTGGTGGTGTACTTGTTCCTGCCATCATTCATCGCTTTGGTGAACGCCTCGATGGCAATCGGGGGCGGCTGGAAGTCAGGCTCGCCCAGACCGAACTGGACTGCATCGTCTCCGGCCATGTCAAACATCCTCCGGACCCCTGTCGGACGGATGCTATTCGCACGCTCGGAGAACCTCACCATGGCCTGCGGACGAGAGTTCTAGGCTTTGAACAAGGCGCTTCGAATCCCATAGATTCGCTATTCGGGGCCCTGTTCAGGGATTAATTCAGCTTCGAGTACCTCCTCTACTGCTGAATCCTCCTCATTCCTCAATCTCGAGAGCAGGCTGTCGATCTCCCCATCCGAGCGAAGCCGAACCAGAGACAGTGAGGCGATCCAAATCACGAATACTACAAGGATGCCGACAATGACGATTGGGGGGACCGAGAACTCGGAGACAGTACCCCCTGAGCCATGCACTGTGACTAGAATCGGTAGTGAGAAGACGCCTTCCGCCATCGCTCTGACCTCAAGCTGATGGCCGCCCTCGCTGAGTTTGACCGAATCCAGAATCACATGCCACATGAAAGGCGTCAGAGCACCGATCTCCCCCGGCTCAGCCGAGTACGTCGCCTCCCGCCAATCCCCGCCGTCAATCCTGAACTCGACCCTCTCGATGCTACCGAGTTGGCCCCAAGCGTGCCCGGTGACGTTGATCGTACCGTTGGAGTCGGCAACGCTCAACAGGTGGTTCTGGAGGCTCACATCCACTGAATCGGTCTGATCGGTCTGTGCGAGATGTAGTGCCAGAGCGACGGCTGCACGAGCATCCACCATCCCCCATCCGAAGTCACGGTTCCAGTAGGGGTCGACCTCTGGGGCGCTGGGCTCGCCCCTGCGCTCCGCAGTCTGCTTGAGCACTTCCTTGACCTGTAGCGGGGTGAGGTTGCCATTGGCCTCTATGACCAGAGCGATGACACCAGTCACTGACGGGGTGGCGTAGGAGGTACCGCTGCCGCGACCGGTGTAGGTGTTGCCGGAGGCATCGCCGCCAAGGAAGTTGTTGCAGCCTCCACTGGTGACGCAGCCCTCGGCCTGCACTATGTTGGTGCCCGGAGCGCTGACCTCGGGTATCAGTTCGTTGAGAGGATTGCCGTCACCGTTGTCCTTGCGTGGACCGCGTGAGGAGTAGGAGGCGATGCTGTCATCGGATCTGTTGACGGTGTTTAGGTCGTCAGTAGCGGCGACTGTTACTGAGAGGGAGGAGGCGCTCATTCCCGACAGACCGTCGTTGTCCGGTCCGTCGTTGCCGGCTGCGTTGGAGACTGCGACCCCGGCCAGCATCGCGTCATCGAGTATCCTGCTGTGCATGTCCGTGCCGTCGGAACCGCCGTTCTCGTGGCTTGTTATCCCCCATGACAGCGAGATGATGTCGATGCCGTGGTTGGCTTCGTCCACACCTGGCCAGGCATCGTCCCTGTGGTCGATAATCCACTGCAGACCGTTCATCGCGGACTCGTAGAACTCCTGCTCGAGTAGGTAGTTCTCGAACGGTCCCGCTCCTACGTCAGTACCGATTCTGACATCAACCAGAGATGCGTTAGGCGCCGAGCCGTAGTACTCAGACTGCGAGCCATCGGCCTCCAGTCCTGTTGAACTAGCCATGCCCATGCAGGCTGTTCCATGCTGGTTTCCGTCGTCTGGATCGAAGGAGCCATCGTCCTCTCGAAGGGGATTACTCAACAGGCATGAAGGGTCCGTGTGAACATAACAAACCGCGTCGTATCCAGCAACAAATTTTCCCGATAGCCCTGGATGCTCGTTGTCCACGCCGGTATCTGTCAATGCTATATTCACCCCGTGTCCACTCACCCCGAGGTCCCATGCTCCCACCGGGTACTCCGTGGAGTTCCGCGCCTTGACCGCAGGAGTCTGGACGTCACCGTAGAAAACGACAAATCCGTAGCGCTCGACCATCACCACGCCATCGAGCTGAGATAGCCCATACACCTCGGAGGCGTCGACGTCCCCAATCAGCACAGCGTCAACTGAAGGGATCTCGAGATGGATCTCGTGGCCTAGCAGGGCGAGATCAAATCGGTTCGAATCGGTAATCCGCCCGTCGTACGAGAGGCCCACATTGACCGGTCCGGATACCGTCTGCAATGAATCATGGATGCCGTTCCTGTCAGAGTCTAGGGACGTCCACGTCCACCATGGTCCCGGACTCGCCCAACTCACAGGAGCTTGGACTGGAGCCATGGTCTGCTGACCCACATCGATTAGTTGCAGTCCCTCGCTGTCAAATGCGGATACCTGAGGAGGGGCTACGCTCCCAGCTAGAGGAACCAGTAGGAAAGCGCAGAGGACAGCGTTGAGTGCCTTGGCGTCCATCGGTTCACGCGAAATACGCGAAGCCCTTCAACCCAACCTCTGTCAGTGTTGCCTCGAACGCTGTACGCCGAGGTCGAAATGGTGGGGGCACTGGGATTTGAACCCAGATCAGCGGGTGTCTTCCGCCTAGCGTGCACCCGGAAAGCGCACGCTCTCGGGTTGCGACAGGTCGGTGCTCCAGTTGGTCATCAAATCCATCAGAAAAACCACTTGTCGTCATTCCCGTGCAACTGGAGCCCGCGGTACTACCAGGTTATACTATACCCC
>CAZSPJ010000021.1:0-8687 GCA_964608795.1 uncultured Candidatus Poseidoniales archaeon
GCTTGTGCTCGTTTGCCGACGAGCGACTCGGAAAGAGAGTGATAATGTGCAACGATACCCCCGGATTCATCGGCAACAGGCTCGGTGTATATTTCATCCAGAGGGCGTTCAAGGCGACCATCGACCACGGCTTCACCGTAGAGCAGGCAGACGCGATGCTTGGACGCCCCCTCGGGATTCCAAAGACAGCCGTTTTCGGACTGATGGATCTGGTCGGCATCGACCTCAGCGTGCATGTAATCGAGAGCCTAATCTCGCATCTCCCCGAAGACGATCCGTTCCACGACATTGTGGGAACTGGTGAGGACATCATCCAGGAAATGATCGCAGATGGATACACCGGCCGCAAGGGCAAGGGAGGGTTCTACCGCCTCAACAAGGAAGGAGGGAAGCGCGTCAAGGAGGCCCGAGATCTGACTACAGGCGAGTACGCCCCAGCAGACCGCAAGGCAGCGTTTCCCTCAGCTAGGATGGGTAAGCAGGGTCTCGGCCCTCTAATGGACTACCCGGACGAGGGTGCCGCCTTCGTCTCAGACATCCTACTTGACTCGCTGGCCTACGCAGCGCACCTCGTACCCGACGTGACCGACGACGTCCATTCGATAGACAGCGCGATGAAGGCGGGATTCAACTGGAAGCGCGGCCCCTTCGAAATGATGGACTCCATCGGCGCAGCGAGCATGGTCGAGCGGCTTGAGGCGAGTGGGCGCAGCGTGCCACCCTTCCTCACGACCGCCGCCGACAACGGAGGCTTCTACTCGATTGAGGACGGCGAGATCCAGAGGCTTTCTCCGGACGGCTCGATGGTCGCAGTCGACCGCCCCGAATCGACCCTCACCGTCGCCGACCTCAAGCGCCGGGGCAAGCCGCTCAAGCGCAACGGTTCGGCCAGCATCTGGGACATGGGGGACGAGATTCTACTCGTCGAGTACCATTCGAAGATGAATGCGATGGATCCGATGAACATCGAGATGCTGGTCAACGCGGTCGACCTAGCCGAATCAGAGGGCTGGAAGGGCATCGTAATCGGCAACGATGGCTCCAACTTCTGCGCCGGAGCCAATCTGGGTCTAGTGCTCTTCGCGGTCAATTTAGCGGCCTGGAAAGATGTCGAGGACTTCATCGCCGCTGGACAGGACACGTATCAGGCAGTGAAGTATTGCGAGGTGCCAGTGGTCGCCGCGTCGGCCGGGATGTGCTTGGGAGGCGGTGCCGAGGTGCTGATGCACTGCGACGCCATTCAATCCCACGCCGAGTCATACATCGGATTGGTGGAGGTCGGAGTAGGAATCATCCCCGCTTGGGGCGGCTGCAAGGAGCTGATGGGGCGCCTGCGCGACTTTGGATTGGTGTCGGAGGGTCCTATGGGGCCTGTCATGAAGGCATTCGAGTACATTGGAACCGCTCAGGTAGCGAAGTCGGCCGAGCAGGCCCGCTCGATGGGTTTCCTCGGACCCAGTGATGGCATCACGATGAATCGAGACCGCTTGCTCGCCGATGCCAAGGCCCGTGCGCTTGAGTTATCAAGCGGCTACGAGCCTCCCGAGCCGCGCACCTACAATCTCCCCGGCCCGACCGGAAGGACAGCGCTCGAACTCGCGGTCAGGGATCTCGCACTCTCAGGCCAGGCCACTCCTCACGATGTCGTGGTAACCAACGAGTTGGCTTGGATACTGTCTGGAGGAGACACCGACATGACTGAGACCACGGAGGAGGACGACATCCTCACCATGGAGAGGGAAGCGATTGGCAGGCTCGGGCGTCACGAGGACTCGCTGGCGAGGATGGAGCACATGCTGGAGACCGGCAAGCCGCTGAGGAATTGAGGTGAGAGAATGACAGTGTGGGAGCCGCCCATCAGGGAATATGACTTCCTGTTCAACGAGGTCTTCGACGCTATCGGCTCGATAGAGGGTCTGGGCTACGAGGACTTCGATGCCGACTTCCTCACCATGCTTACAGAGGGCTGGGCGATGCATGCTAAGGAGGTCTGGCTACCGATTAACGAACTGGGTGACAGGGAGGGCCTGAAGTTCGAGGACGGAAGCATCTCCATGCCGCAGGAATTCAAGGACGCATACCGCAAGGGCATCGATGAGGGATGGCTCTCAACCTCCTGCAAGCCCGAGCACGGCGGCATGGGCGTACCCACCTTCTTCCAAGCGGTCACTTGGGCTGAGTTCGGTACTTCCGCTTGCATGGCCCTCAGTGTCCTCCCAGCACTTTCTATAGGCGTTTACGAGGTTCTCGCGGCCAATGGCAGGCAGGATCTCATCGACTACTTCGCCTCAAACCTCGCCTCAGGCGAGTGGGCCGGCACGATGTGCCTGACAGAACCTCACGCTGGGACTGACCTAGGCATCATCACGACTAGGGCAGAGCCAGAGGACGACGGCACCTACCGGATATCCGGCACTAAGATTTTCATCACCTACGGAGAGCACGACATGGCAGAGAACATCGTTCATCTGGTTCTCGCCAAGGCTCCTGGAGGACCGGAGGGCACCAAAGGCATCTCTCTCTTCCTAGTCCCCAAGTATCTGCCAGCGGAGTGGGAGTCTGGTGGTGTCGAGGGAATTTCCCACGACCTAGTCTCTGAGCACAACGGAGTGACCTGCTCGGGCAGCGAGGAGAAGATGGGGCTGCACGCCTCTCCGACCTGCGTCATGAACTTCGATGACAGCGTAGGCTGGCTGGTCGGCCCTCTGCACGGCGGCATGCCGTTGATGTTCCAGATGATGAATCGCGAGCGCCTAGCTACAGGGATGATGGGACTCGGTCTGGCCGAGATCGCCTACCAGAACGCCCTCGCTTGGTCGCGAGAGCGCCGCCAGGGACGTGATCTGAAGGGCGTCCGCGATCCAACTGAGCCCGCTGACAACATTCTGGTTCACCCCGACGTCCGCCGCATGCTCCTCGAGGCCAAGGTCAACAACGAGGGCTGTCGAGCCCTCGCTGCCTGGACCGGCATCCTGCTTGATCAGATGCACAGCGACGACCCGGAGGTGGCCGAGCATGCCGAGGCGCTGGTGGCTCTGTTCACCCCTGTCATCAAAGCCCACTTCACCGATCTTGGCTGTGAGACCTGTTCCACCTGCATACAGGTCATGGGCGGAGCCGGCTACTGCAGCGAGTTCGGCGTCGAGCAATTCTACCGCGATGTCAGGATATCAAAGATTTGGGAGGGAACCAACGGAATTCAAGCCCTAGACCTGGCCGGGCGCAAAATCACCCAGAACATGGGTAAGAACCTCCGTCATCTGATGTGGCCATTGACCGAGTTCATCGAGGAGAACCGCGACATCCCCGAGATGGGTGAGTTCAACAAACCCCTCCATCAGGGTGTCAGGGGACTGCAGCAGATCACCCTCCTGATGATTGCCGAAGGGATGGCCAATCCACACTTCCTCGCGGCCGGTGCGACTGATTACTGCCGCTACTTCGGAAATGTACTGCTTGGCTACATGTGGGCCAAGATGGCGAAGGTGTGCCTAGAGAGGCAGGGCGAGCCGTTCTACGACGCCAAGTTGGCCAGCGCGCGCTTCTTCTTCAAGCGGATCTACCCTGAGACTGTGAGTCTCGCTGCTAAGATCCAATCAGGACCCAAGTCCCTGATGGACTACCCTGCGGAGATGTTCTGATGCCTGACGGGAAAGCGGGCCGGAGCCTCAAGATGCGCTTCGAGCGCGCCTCCAAGAAGGCATGGGAGCTGCCGACTAGACCATCGAACGAGAAACTGCTCGAGATGTATGCTCTGTACAAGCAGGCGACCGAGGGAGATTGCGAGGGCAAGCCCCGCGGAGGCCTGAGGGATCGCGCGAAGCATAAGGCCTGGAAGGGCGTTTCCGGAATAACTGAAGCGGCTGCGATGGAGCGATACTGCGGGATCGTGGATTCATTGATGGGGTAGCCCCATGCCGATAGACGACAGCAAGCTGGCTGCGGAATACAAGGGTCTTCGTGGCCCAGTCAAGTTTCGCCTGTTCTCCCTCGTCTCGATGCCCACGGCCAGATTCGCGGGGCTACGCTTGGACCGAATTGACGACGAGGCATGCGTCACTTCGATCCCGGGTGGGTGGCGCTCACAGAACCCGTTCAAGACGATGTACTGGGCTGTCCAAGGGATGGGAGCCGAACTGGCGACCGGGGCGGCCCCGTTCGCGATGTCGCGAGCCATGCCCGAGAAGCTCCGGATGTTCGTGGTGGGTACCGAGGCCAGCTTCGGCAAGCGCGCCAAGGGACGGATCAGGTTCACTTGCGATGGGGTCTCAGCCGCACGCGACGCCATAGAGCAGAGCCGTGTGAGTGGAGAATCTGTCGAATGCGACCTCAAGTCAGTCGGCAGGGATTCTTCCGGGGACATTGTTTCCGAATGGATGTTCAAGTGGAACTTCCTAGTGATGGATAGAAGGTGATGGATTGTTCAGCACCAAATTCACTGAGGACGCGGGGGTCGAGTACCCAATTATCTGCGGCGCGATGTACCCGTGTTCGAATCCCGAATTAGTTGCCGCAGCCGCTGAAGGCGGGGGCCTAGCAATCATGCAACCCGTCTCGATGACATACGTGCACGGTCACGACCTGCGGGAGGGAATACGCCTAATGCGCACCCTCACTGACAAGCCCATCGGGTTCAACGCCCTCATTGAGAAGGGCAGTAAGAAGTACTTCGACAAGATGAATGGCTGGATTGACATCGCGCTCGAGGAAGGCATCCGCTTCTTTGTCACTTCACTGGGCAAGCCCGATTGGGTATGTGAGAAGGTCCACGCCTATGGCGGCGTGGTTTACCACGATGTCACCAATCGCAAGTGGGCAGAGAAGGGGAAGGAGTGCGGCGTCGACGGCCTGATATGCGTCAACGACCGAGCTGGGGGGCACCTTGGACCGATGTCAATGGAAGAGATTTACGAGGAGTTGTCTGACATGGGGCTGCCGTTGATTTGTGCCGGTGGGATAGGCAGTGAGGTGGAACTGAACAAGGCCATGGAGATCGGCTACGACGGCGTTCAGATGGGGACGAGGTTCATCGCCACCACAGAGTGCAACACCCCAGAGGACTACAAGGACGCCATAGTCGATGCCCGAGAGGACGACATCACCTGGACCAATCGTCTGACTGGAGTGCCAATCTCGGTGATTAAGTCCCCTGGCTTCAAACAGGAGAACTCTTGGTTGATACGCAAACTCTTGGATAGCCGGTTCAAGCACACAGCCCGGATGATGCTGAATGCGAACTCATTCTTCCGCCTGAGGTACCTCTCTAGGAGCAAGAGCAAGAACACAGCGAAGAAGAAGAAATTCTACTCCGCAGGCAAGAGCGTCGAGACGGTGCGCAACATCGAGTCTGCTACAGTGGTCATGAGGCGATTGGGGGAGTCACTGAACTCAAATCCAAAACTCGTCAGTAATTCACAGGACTCTGTCGTTTAGTTGCTGGGCATCGCCCACCACCCCGAATCCGTACTCCTCCTCGAGCGCTCGCGAGACCAGTCTGAAGTCGGAGTCCCGAGTGGCGACCAGAACGCTGCCCACATCGGATATGCTGGTCGATGCGAGAGCCGCTGCGTCCTGCATGATGTCACGATCCCCCTTCTCGGGGTAGATGCCCTCGCCCTTGATCGAAGTCCTCATCGGGGATTTCCCTCCCTTCCTCTTCTGTTTGTCGATCAGTTGGAAGACCTCTCTGTGGGCCAGCAGGAAATCCTCCAGATCAATCTCATCTCCGATATCTCCCAAGGTAGGGTTGCGCCACGAATCGAAGGCTTCGCAGATAGCATCTGTTCTCTGTTTCAGGAAAGCATCGTTGACCACCTCGGTCCAAACCGCCTTGTCGATGTAGGTGTCCGAGAACAACCTCAGCACCGATTCAGGGCTCTTGGCTCGATGCATGAACTCTCCTCTAGCGGCAGGAGGGATGTGAAGCAGAACTCTGCCCTCACCGGCGCGCCGGCGGAGCATCCAGTGGAAAGCCCTCTCTACCGTCCAATTGAGGCTGCCTAGACTGTCTGCTGAGAGCTCCTTGAGCAAGTCATCTTTGAGAGCCTCGATTAGGATGTTCGTGTCGACCATGATGAGCGGCTTCAGGAAAAGACTCCTGAGAGTCCTCCTCTGCTCCACCGGAATGGCGCCACTGTGGCTCGCGAACAGGGCCCGCTGGCTCTTTTTCAGAGTGTCAGCCTCCTTAGAGCCCAGTTCTCCAGAGGTGATGGCCTTCTCCAGCATCCTCAATCCGTTGATGGGATCAGTATCAGCGACCTCCATAGCGAGGATGGTGATCTCACGCGGGTCCTTCTTCCCCCTCATCTCGATTATGAACCTCCTCTCCAAGTCGGTCTGCTTGCTGGTTTCAGAGATCCTGACCTCCTGCAGAGCGGCCCTAACCCTTCCTTGGAAGGGGTCCGGCGGCAGTCCGTGTTCGTCGGGGTATCTGTACAGTCCCTCGAGAACCTCGACTCTCCTAGCCCTGATGCTCTCCTGAGAGCCGTTCCGAGTGAGCTCCTCCTCCCGGGCCGCGAACTCGATCAACCTAGTGCTTGAGTTGTTGGTGTTGCCGTCATCATGGTCCTTGCAGGTTCTTAGATAGAGCTTGAAGCGCTTGGAGACCGAGCTGGATAGGGCTGGATGAGCATCGATTAAGGAGACCGCTTCCCCCCAACCCGCTGCATGAGCGAACTCGATCAGCGACTTCCGCAGAACCAGTGCTGAGCGCTCGAAGTCCAGTCGCAGCTTCATGGCGGCGTCCTTGTAGGCTCGGGCTGCGTTCAGACGGTCTCCGCTGTCGCGTAGGATAGCCGCTCTCACAATCTGGAACTCAGGGCCTGACTTGTCGTGCTCGCGGTACCAGTCCTCCAGAGCGATAACTCCGAGATTGTGCTCGATGACCAAATTGGTCACGGCTGCAATGGTGCGCATCGCGACGCTGGGGTCCTCACACAGTCGACTGAGCGACTGGACGGCCCTACTCTCCCGCTCACCGACCCCTATCTGAAGGTCCATCGCAGCACGATTCAGCAGCAGCGCGACGATCAGGGCGTCGAACAAGCGCCTCTCCAGATGAGTCAGATCAGCCCTTTGGATAGAATCCCGCAGATTCCCTATCTTGCTCTCCCTGACGACCCCGTCTCCATCCGGCGACAGTGCCCTTCTCACCTCGTTGAGGGACCTGAGCCCGTCAGAGTCCAGTTTGCCGTGAACGGAATCCATATCCCGAGGCAGTCCGTCGAGCAGCGAGATTAGGGCGACAGAGGCGTCAGAGAGGACATCGTCTCCAGCAGACTCATCGATTGACTTCAGTGAGGTCTTCCGCAACTCAGTCAACGAGTCCCTGTCAGTTCGTGAGCTGCCGGGGAGCAGATGCCACGACAATAGCACTCTGTGAGGATATGCCCTAGACAGAGAAGAATCGCTCTCGAAGGCCGCCACGAGACTTTCGATGTCAGCGGCTTCGGTGAACATGTTCAGTATCTCATCGGTGTGCCTGATTGACCCCGACTCCCACAGTTTACTCGCCGCCTGTAGCCTGATCTGGATCGATGCTTCTTCATGCCTCATTACCATCAGCAGACTGTCCTCGTCCATCGAGGTGATGGATTCGCAGAGGGCCCGATTAAGGCTCTCCGACTCTACCTCTGCTAAGATGTCCAGAGCGGTCGAGGCATGCTCACCGACGCTGAAAACCGCTCCTTCTGCGAAGCCAAGCGCCTCAGAGGCCCTACTCTGAGATACTAGGTCTGAGGCGACTCTCCACCTGAGCGTGTTGGGCAGTGACTCCCCTACTCGACTCAGGACTTCAGCTCCATTCAGGAGGTCTTTCGCAGAAACCTCGACAGCGCAATCCTCGACATTCCTCCAAGCAGCGACTCTGAGGGCCTCACTCAATCCGTCATCTTCCTCCTGATCGGCGCATGCCCGCCATTCCGAGAGCTCCCCGGAGCGTATCCCGATCAGCATCGAGTGTCTGCTGGCCAACTCACCGGGACCCTCTCCTTTGAGACTCCCGAGGACCTCTCTGGCTGCGTCCTTGGAGGCTGAAGCGAGCAGGATGCCTTCGAGGAGAGCACCCTCTCCGCTGAGCCCTCTCAAAGATGGCCTCATCCAACGTATCCACATGTCAGGCCTAGCTCGGCCCCCCGCGAGATCCTGCCTAATGCTCTGGAGTGCATGGTCCTGCTCGGAATTGGTCGCGAATGGCAGTTCCATCGACAACCACTCCCTGAGGCTGCCTCGGTCGAGTGGGTCGAAGCAAGCCGCCTTCACCCAATCGCCAGAGTCGAAGTCCCGATTCTCGGCCTCAATGACCGGGAATTGAGCCATTTCAGCCAGAAGCGGGGCCTCTCTGGCGAGCCGTATCCAGACTGGGTGGATGCCCTTCTCACAGACAGAGCGAAGCGCACTCATCTGTGAGTCCAGCGAGGCGTCCCAAGACGCACCGGGTTTTCCCTTGTGGGCACACAGCACAGCGAGCTTGTAGGCCGCAGGCTCATCCGATGCAAGAACATCAAAAGGTCCTGCGAGTCTGTCATCAATGCTCCTGACCTTACCCCTCCCTCCCCTACGTCCGATTCTCTGAGGTTGAGAGGGACTCCTGCCCGGTCCAGCCTCGATTCCTATTGCCTCGGGTGCCGCCTTGTTAGCCGCGAGGAAGGCCAGCGCCCTCCATTCGAAAGGCAGCAGCGACCACGCTC
>CAZSPJ010000022.1:0-8681 GCA_964608795.1 uncultured Candidatus Poseidoniales archaeon
CCACCGTGATGCCCTCCGTCAACCAAATCGAGATCAACCCGTGGCTGCAGCGCCCGGCGCTGCGAGCGGCTACAGAGGGAGTGGGAGCGAAGGTGATGGCCTACTCCCCACTCGCCCGCGGTCACAAACTGGCCGATTCGGGAATATCCGAGATTGCAACTTCTCTGGGCTGCACGCCAGCGCAAGCCGCCATCAAGTGGTGTTTCGATGTAGGCGCAATCACCATTCCGAAGTCTAGCAAGCCAAACAGGATCTCTGAGAATCTGGACTCTCTGGTGGTCGATCTCTCTGGAACCGAGGAGGCCTTCGCCGCTCTTGAGGAGTCTTACATCTCCGGCTGGGACCCGACCTCGGAGCCGTGAGGCCATGAAACCCCCTGAGACTATTGAGGAGGAACTCGCGATTATCGCCGAGGCCATCGAGGCCGGTATCGATCCGTTTCCACCTGAGAAGGAGCCCAGCAAATGGGCGAAGACCGCTCTGGGCTGGTTCATGGTCATCATCATGGTGAGCTGGGTCTCGCAGTTGCTCTACCGCTCTCTGTGACGCAGTTTTGGTAGTCCCTCCCGGATTCGAACCAGGGTCACGAGATCCAGAGTCTCGTATGATGGACCACTACACTAAGGGACTAGCGAGCAACGGAGTCGGGTTCGCTATTTCAACGAATCCGACTGCCGAAAGAGGCCACTCAGGCCCCGCGGAAGGCCGCGTTGATGCTGGCTAGCTCAGCCTCACTAGGCCGCAACTCAGCCTCACTCAGTGCTGACAGAGGCGTCTCGGTGAGCCCGAGAGCCTCGTCGGCGGTCTGCATGCTGTCGTCGTAGTACAGCAGACCGGTGACGTGCTTGTTCTCTCTCTCCGCCATGTGGATTGCCGACAGAGCGGAGACGGCATCCGATGGATCGTGATCCTCGCCCACGGTTTCCAGCCGCAGCGTCGAGCCGTCGAACATCTGGATGTCATCGTACTCGCCCTCGGGAATATCGACCTCTTCTATCGGCGTGAAGTGCGGGATGTAGTCGAGCATGTGCAGGACCTCGTCGTTCGCCTTGACGTAGTTGTACGACTTGTATGACTCGTCGTTATTGGAGAAGGTGACGCACGGTGAGATGATGTCGATGACCGCCATGCCGCGATGGCCCATGGCTGCTCGAATCAGTGCGCCCAACTGCTTCTTGCTGCCTGAGAACGAGCGCGCGACGAAACTGCACCCGAGGTTGATGGCCATCGCGCACAGGTCAATCGGAGGCTGCACGTTGGCCTCTCCTTTCTTCTTCTTGGAACCCTTCTCGACGGTGGCACTGTACTGCCCCTTCGTCAGACCGTAGACCCCGTTGTTCTCGATGATGTAGACCATGTCGAGGTTGCGCCTGATGGCGTGGACAAACTGCCCGATGCCGATGCTGGCGGTGTCTCCGTCGCCTGAGACAGCGATGAAGGCCAGACTCTTGTTGACCATACTGGCTCCGGTCGTGACAGAGGGCATCCTGCCGTGCACGGTGTTGAAACCATGACTCTTGCCAAGGAAGTAGGCTGGAGTCTTGGAAGAGCACCCGATGCCACTCATCTTGGCGATGCCCTCGGGCGGAATGCCATTCTCCCAGGCTGCCTGGATGATGACATTGGATATCTGATCGTGGCCGCAGCCAGGGCACAGAGACGACTTGCCCCCAGTGTACTCCGACTTCTCTAGGTCAATCACATTGAGTTTGATAGTACTCATGCCGTCACCTCCAACATCTCGAGTATCTTGTCTGCGTATACGCGTGCTCGAGGGGGTATGCCGTCGGTGTAGGCGACGCTGTGCAGGCGAGGGAGGAGTTGCACCGGCAGCTCCTTGCGCAGGATGCCGTAGAGTTGACCGTCTCGGTTTATCTCAAGGACGATTACCTTGTCGTGCCTTTCTATGAAGCCCTCGACCTCCGAGTGGTAGGGCAGTGCCCTGACGCGGCAGGTGCTGACTGACAGGCCGGTCGACTCAAGCATGTCATCAATCTCGGTGATGGAGTTCTCCATCGAGCCGTAGTAGATTACCCCAATCTGCTGTTCCTCCTCCTCCCTGACAATCGGAGCCGGAAGCAGGTCACGAGCGCCGTCAATCTTCCTGCGCAGGCGCGAGATGGTGGCGTAGTAGACGTCAGGGTTCTCTGAGTAGATTCCGTCTTCGTCATGTCCGGTTCCTCGATAGAGAATGGGATCGAGGCCGCTGCCGGGCAGAGTCCTGTATGGAATGCCGTCCCCGTCGACGTCTCGGTAGCGGCCGTAGTTCGCTACCGCATCGATCTCTTCTCGGGTGCGCAGTACCTTGCCTCGGTCCATCGGAGAATCCGGATACTGGAATCCTGCTGTCGACCAACGGTTCATCCCAAGGTCGAGGTCGCTGAAGCCGAACACGATGGTCTGGAACCTCTCAGCGTAGTCGAAGGCCCTCCAGCCGTACTCGAAGCACTCGTCTACGGTACCGGGAATCAGCACGATGTGCTGGGTGTCTCCGTGGCTGGCTTCGTACAGCATCGAAAGATCGCCCTGCTGTGTACGAGTCGGAAGCCCGGTCGACGGACCGACTCTATTGACATCCCAGATTACACCGGGCACCTCTGCGAAGTAGGCCAGCCCGATGAACTCGGACATCAGCGAGATGCCTGGGCCACTGGTACAGGTCATTCCGCGGCCGCCGGCCCATCCGGCGCCAATCACCATGCCGGCGGCGGCCAACTCGTCCTCGGCCTGAATAACGGCGCAGGTCGCGCCGCCATCATCGCCCTGCCTCAGCTCCGGCAACCATTCGATGATGCTCTCTGCCAAGGAGGAGGAGGGAGTGATTGGGTACCACGACAGCATGTTGATGCCCCCGAAAATAGAGCCTAGGGCGACTGCCTCATTGCCCTCGACCAAGAAGCTGCCCGAGTCCTTGTCACGCGCCTCGATGCAGAGGGGTATGTCTTCCTCCCAGTTCTCGGCTGCGTAAGCGCGACCTTCACCAATGGCCCTCAAGTTCAGCTCGATGGCTTTCTCCTTGCCCTTGAACTGGTCGTTAAGGGCCTCGCCGATAGCGGCATCGTCGATTCCGAGCAGATGCGCCAGTGCCCCGACGTAGTACATGTTGCACATCAGGCGAGCTAGTTTGGGATTGATTCCCCTCGCCATTTTCGTCATCGGCATGCCAAATGAGGGACAGTCATCCCTGTCAACGGGGAGTTTGGCATCCTCGTTGTAGATCACGACGGTTCCAGGCTCGATGCCCGCGAGGTCCTTGTGCCAGGTGTCCTTGTTCATCAGGACCTGAATGTGCGCCTTGTCTCCTGGTGCCTGGTAGCCCTGATCGCTGGCACGGATGATGAACCAAGTCGGAAGCCCCGAGATGTTGCTCGGGAAGAGGTTCTTCCCGCTAACAGGAACGCCCATCTGGAACATCGAATTGAGCACAATCAGGTTAGCGGATTGGGAACCAGTCCCGTTCGCTGTTGCTATATTGATAGTGAAGTCGTTGCAGATACGCTCCATCGTTTCCTGCTTCTCCATGGTTCGGCTCGGCACCACCTAGGGGTTCGCGCAAGGTGACCCGGTAATAATCCGGTCTTAGCCGTTACCGTTACCGACTCACAGGATTTGAGAGGATTGCGCTTCCGTTGGCATTTTGAATGAGTGTGCTTTCCGCCGCCCATGCCCATCCCCGAGATACTGCAGAAGGCTTGGGACGAGGCCAACCTCCTGACTGAGTCCGGAGAGCCTGAGAAAGCCATGGAACTGCTGCGCTCCGAGGCTTGGGATGCCTGCGAGAATGGTGCCCAACAGGCGAGGACCCTACGCTTCGCTGCGGACGCGGGTACGGCCCTCGGCGAGCAGGACACTGCCAACCAGAAGCGCCACTGGCAGCGCGCCCACAAGAACTACCGCAAGGCGCTTAACTTCGACCCCAAGAACAAGGAGACCAGACGACGTATGAACAAGCTCGCTTCGATGATGGACGAGCGGGCGGTCTCCCTCGGGCTCGGCTTGCAGGCCTTCGACGAGGGTAACCCAACTCCATTTGGCCTGACAATCATGTTAGTCGCCGGGATGATGCTTCTAGTTTCTTTCAAGGTGATTCCGGACTTCTTTGAAACACCCGAGGATAACTCTGTGGTCACCCTCGAGATATCGTACATGCCATCCGGGGGCAGCGAGAGAGTCACAGCGTTCATCGAGATTGAACTCTATCCGGAGGAGGCTCCGCTTCATGTTGAGAACTTCCTGCTCCTCACGGAGGACTTCCGATACGACTTCACCAAGTTCCACAGGGTCATCGACGATTTCATGGTTCAAGGAGGCGACTTTGAGAACCAAGATGGAACCGGAGGACATACCGGGAAATGGTATGGGTACTGCAATGGAGAAGAGTTCGACAGCACAGGAAATAGACACAGCCCGGACACCTGTGGCCAATCGAGTTGGACGTTACCGGATGAGGCCAACAATGGCCTCCTCCATATCCCGGGATCCCTCGCTATGGCCAAGACCTCAGCCGCCAATACTGGTAGCAGCCAGTTCTACATCGTGCCAGAGGATAGCACCCCGAGTCATTTGGATGGGGTTCACACGGTTTTCGGTCAAGTAATCAGTGGCTTGGATCACGTCACAGCTATCAGCGAGGTTCAGACAGATAGTTCAGACAGTCCTCTGAACGAGGTCCGCTTGATACACGTTACCGTGAATGATTGAGCATCTGACGCTTTTTCGCAATGGGTCAACTTCATGGAGCACATCCCTGCCGGCATCACCGTAGGTGATGACATGGGCGAGGCCGACCCCTTCGATGCGAGGTCGACCTTCGTTGCGAGCGACGGTTCGCCTGCCGCCTTCGTGGACATCGGCGCGCTGGAGCGGGCTGGGGTCTGCGACCTGGCCGAAATACCCGTCTCAATCCGCATTCTTCTTGAGACAGCTCTTCGCAAGTGTGATGGCTTTCTGATTACTGAGGAAGACGTTCTCAGAATAGCCTCGTGGTCCCCTGAGATGACTCCCGCGGAGATTCCCTTCAGCCCCAGCAGGGTCATCCTGCAGGATTTCACAGGGGTGCCTGCAGTCGTCGACATCGCCGCACTGCGCGATGCCATGGTGGCGATGGGCGGTGACCCGGAGAAGGTCAACCCGCAGGTACCAGTCGACTTGGTCGTCGACCACTCGGTCCAAGTCGATGTCTCCGGCTTGTTCCCAAACGCTCGCGAGCGCAACCTCGAGATCGAGTACGAGCGCAACCTCGAGCGCTACAAGTTCCTCAAGTGGGGTCAGAAGAGCCTCGACAACTTCCGTGCTGTCCCCCCCGGGCGCGGCATAGTCCATCAGGTCAACCTCGAGTGGATAGCGAGCGTGGCTCGCAAGGAGGGGCAAGTTTGGATTCCCGACACTCTCGTAGGCACTGACTCGCATACGACGATGATCAATGGTCTCGGCGTCCTCGGATGGGGCGTCGGCGGGATTGAGGCCGAGGCGGTAATGCTCGGCCAGCCGATCTACATGCTGCTGCCCGAGGTGGTCGGCTTCGAGCTCACAGACTCTCTCCAACCGGGCGTCACGGCGACCGATATGACGCTGAGAGTGGTGCAGATGCTGAGGGAGCATGGCTGCGTCAGCAAGTTCGTCGAGTTCCACGGCTCCGGGCTGTCTGCCCTCAGTCTGCCCGATCGAGCGACAATCGCCAACATGGCTCCCGAGTACGGCGCCACATGCGGCTTCTTCCCAGTGGACGAGACTACTCTCGACTACATGCTACTGTCAGGGCGCGAGCCCTCACACGTCGAGAACGTCAAGCGCTATCTGACCGCGCAGGGCCTGTTCCACACCGACTCCACGCCAGCCCCGCGGTTCACCACCTCCCTCTCGCTCGATCTTTCAACCGTCGAACCCTCGCTGGCTGGGCCCAAGAGACCTCATGACAGGGTGTCACTGTCCGAGATGAAGTCGCACTGGAGGGCGAGCCTGAACGCCCCCCTCGGTCATCAGGGCCACGGCGTCGACCCCTCGCGCAACGATGCCAGCGTCGCAATCGCCGAGCGCGATGCAGAGCTCGGGCACGGTGATGTCGTGATTGCGGCAATCACGAGCTGCACCAACACCAGCAACCCCAGCGTAATGATCGCCGCTGGACTGCTTGCCCGCAATGCCCGTCACAAGGGGCTGTCAATCAAACCCTGGGTCAAGCCCAGTCTCGCTCCAGGCAGCAGAGTGGTCACAGAGTACTACGACGCCGCCGGCCTGAGCGAGGACCTCGATGCCCTCGGATTCAGCGTCGTCGGCTACGGCTGCACGACCTGCATAGGCAACTCAGGACCTCTCGATGAGGAGATCGAGGATGCGATTGCCGAAGGGGACCTAGTCGTCGGCAGCGTGCTCTCGGGGAATCGGAACTTCGAGGGCAGGATACACCAGAGAATCAAGGCGAACTACCTCGCAAGCCCCCCTCTAGTGGTGGCCTACGCCCTCGCCGGCACTCTCGACATCGACTTCTCTAGAGATCCCCTCGGTCACTCCGCATCAGGCGAGCCGGTGACGCTCGCGGACATCTGGCCCAGCGACGACGAGATCCGCTCGACCATCGACGCAGTGATCGGGCCTGAGATGTTCAAGCAGAGGTACGAGGACATCCTCAGAGAGCCTCGTTGGGACGCGATTCCCAGCGAATCCGGCGCGTTGTACCCCTGGGACGACTCTTCGACCTACATCCGGATGCCTTCCTTCCTCGAGGGTATCGAGCCCGAACCGGCTCTGATAGAGCCAATCAACGGCGCTAGGGTACTGGTCAAGGTAGGTGACTCGGTTACCACTGACCACATCAGCCCGGCCGGTGCGTTCCCGCACCATGGTCCCGCCGGCCAGTACCTGATGGGCAATGGGATCCAGCCGCGCGACTTCAACTCGTTCGGAAGCCGCCGCGGCAATCACGAGGTGATGGTGCGAGGTACCTTCGCCAACATCCGGATGCGCAACCAGATAGCGCCCGGTACCGAGGGCGGTTTCACCACTCACTTCCCCTCAGGTGAAACCACCTCAATCTATGACGCCAGCAACAGATACCGCGATGACGGCATCCCTCTAGTCGTACTCGCCGGCTCTGCGTATGGGACCGGCAGCAGCAGGGACTGGGCCGCCAAGGGCACTCTGCTGCTGGGTGTGAGGGCAGTCATCGCAACCTCGTTTGAGAGGATTCACCGCTCCAACTTGGTAGGAATGGGGGTCCTGCCCCTGACCTTCCCCGATGGTGAGGACGCCGACAGTCTCGGCCTCGACGGCTCCGAGTCGTTCGACATCCCGGCCAGAGCCGATTTGGAGCCGATGTCGACGATACAGGTCACAGCCACTAGGTCCGACGGCAGCGCAGTCGAGTTCGAAGCCGTCGTCAGACTGGACACCCCGGTCGAGGTCGAGTATTACAGGAACGGCGGCATTCTACCGACCGTGCTGAGGAATCTGGCCGAAGCATGAAAGCCGTCCTAGCAGCCCGGTGGCCGAGAAGCCGATTCACGGAGCATTGAGCATGGAACTTAGAGGCACTGTAAGATTCCGATTCCGCTCCCCCGAGCACGATGTCGATGTGCTGCTCGAGGGCGATGCCGGATGGGTCACTGAGGTGCGTGAGGAGTTGGGACTCTCAGGGGATGTCGGGGTGCTGCAGCCGCTGGCTGCTCGCATGGTCGAGCCCGACGAACCCGAATCCGAGTCGGCCATGGGCGACGAGGAAGGGATGTTTGAGGAGATGCCCCTGCCTGATGAAGCAGTCCTCCCAGGCCCCCCTCCGGACCCGTCCAGAATTCCTTCAGTGGTCCGCGTCATCGGCAGCCTCGATGTGGACTCTGAACTCGCCGAGCTCGGTGGCCGCGAGAGGAGCGATCCCGATATCGCTGCCATCATAGAGATCCTCGATGAACTGGAGGACGAGGTAGAACCACTGTCAGACAATATGTCGGGAGAACCGCTGGCCGAAGCCTGGATCCAACTCCTCCTCACCCTCGTGGTCCGCGAGCACGGCCACACCTCGTTGCCGTTGAGTTCGATAGAGCAGGCTGTGGGGGACAGGACGAACCGGCACGGGGTGGATTTGGAGATCCTCCTCGACCGCCTGTGGATGATGGGCAGGCTGGAGAGGATACACGGTGGGGCTGAGACCCAGTACGCACCGAACCCCAGTTGGTTAGAGTTGAGGTAATACCGCGTTGAAACCACCAACTCCTATGGAGTTGCCAAACTCATTTGGGGCGAAGGCATAAGTGATGAGCGAAACTCCGGCTGAGCATGCTGCGTACGCCTGAGTATACCCGAAATCGAACCAAGGAGGGTCGGAAGGCCGTCTTCATGGTGCTGCTGATGCTGACCTCGCTGATGGTGGCCCTTGTACCAGCAGTGAATGCCTCACACACCACCCAATACGCGGTACAACGCGATCCGGCCCACCTCACAGTGGGTGATCTGAACTGCGACGGCCACAACGACATCCTCGCTGTCAGCGTGATGGGGCACTACATCACTGCATTGTACAATGACGGATTCGGCAACTTCGCAGACAGGCAGGACGTGTTCATCTCGAACAACGATTCGCAGCGTGCAGGTTTCGTGGATACCGCCAATTCCGTCGACGCCGAGATTGCTGACATCGACGGCGATGGTGTGAATGACATCGTCTACTATCAGGAGAACATACGCTTCGT
>CAZSPJ010000023.1:0-8197 GCA_964608795.1 uncultured Candidatus Poseidoniales archaeon
CTGGTCGCCTTGACCTCGATTTGGGGCTGCCCGTCGACCTGATAGATCTCGAGGATGGACACATCGAAGGTACCGCCTCCGAGGTCGAAGACGAGGATGGTCTGGTCCTCCTCCTTGTCGACGCCGTAGGCGAGAGCCGCCGCAGTCGGCTCGTTGATAATCCTGAGGACCTCAAGGCCGGCGATCCTGCCGGCGTCCTGAGTGGCCTTCCTCTGGGCATCGGTGAAGTACGCCGGGCAGGTGATGACCGCCTGCTTCACTTCTCTTCCGAGATATTCCTCGGCGTCGGACTTCAGCTTCTGCAGCACGAACGCGGAGACCTCCTGAGGGGTGTAGTCGTCGTCATCGATCTGCTTGCTCCAATCAGTACCCATCTCCCTCTTGACTGAGAGTATGGTCCTGTCAGAG
The DNA here is from genome assembly GCA_964608795.1 of uncultured Candidatus Poseidoniales archaeon. Lineage (GTDB taxonomy): Archaea > Thermoplasmatota > Poseidoniia > Poseidoniales > Thalassarchaeaceae > Thalassarchaeum. Next base: position 409 of record CAZSPJ010000023.1, read on the forward strand.
TTGGTGACTGCCTGGCGCTTCGCAGTGATGCCGACCAGCCGCTCACCATCCTTGGTGAAGGCCACAACGCTGGGAGTGGTGCGGGAGCCCTCTGAATTCGGGATTACCACCGCTTGTCCGCCTTCGAGGGTAGCAACGCAGCTGTTTGTCGTTCCAAGGTCAATTCCAATTACTGGTCCGCTCATTCTCAATTCCTCCAATGATTCCGTTCGGCTCTATGCCAAATCGAATGTGATGTCTAGGATGCCATTGTTCAGCTCCCACTCGCTAATCTGGTTCGCTGCCTCTGGCAATATGAACCGCTTGAGAGGCCGCGACTGAGTCCGCCTCATCAGCTGCAGCACCTCGCCGCCGCTGCTGAGTACCAGTTCAATGTCCCCGGGCCTGATGTCGAGGAACCTAGAGATGTCTATGGTGACGGACATCGTGCCGTCATGCACGTAGATGTCCTCTTCGGGCAGATCTGAGACCTCGGCCTCCTCGGGCTCCTCTACCTCGGGCTCAGCCTGCTCGGCCGGACCCTCCACCTCGATGTTGACGCCCATCTTCTTGAACAGATCCGAGAACCCACCCGGACTGTTCATCATCGAATCCATCATCCGACGGAGCTCCTCGGGATCGGTGTTGGATTCGACCTTGAACTGAGAATGAGAGATCTTGGTAGGGTCAATACCCATCTGCTCAAACTGCTCCATGACCTTCTTCATCATCTCCTCGAGTGCCTTGACGTCGATGGGCATACCCATCTGCTCGAACATCTTCGCCATCTCGGCGAACATGTCGTCAGCCCACTCATCACGCTCGCTGTCGGTCATTGATACCACTACTCAACCTGAGGTTGTATAGTGCGATAGTGCTGCCGTATATGAACCGCACGGTCGCGCACGCACGAGAATCGAGCTATGCCGCGCCGAACGGACGGGTTCAAAGCAAGACTGTCGTTCGGCGGCTCAGCATGGTCGAGTCAGAGCATGATGTGGCCCTAGAGGACACAGACCGCCTGCACGGACGCTCGGCTCTGGTCAACAACGTCAAGGCTGCAGTTGCGCTTGCAGGGGCGGTCCGTTCCACGCTCGGTCCGCGTGGTCTGGACAAGATGCTGGTGGAGGACGGAGGTTCGGCGACGATAACCAACGATGGCGTCACCGTGCTGGAGACCGCGAAGGTGGAACATCCCACGGCTAGGCTGCTGATTTCGACCTCGTCGTCTCAGGACCGCGCTGCTCGCGACGGCACCACAACCACGGTCATCCTGACCTCCGAGTTACTGCAGAACGCGCTCGAGCTGGTTCGCTCCGGTGTTCACCCCTCCATCATAATGAACGGGTACCAGATTGCTCTGGCGGAGGCGCTCGACGAGATGGAACGCATCTCGCGGACTCCCGCGGATGATTCCGAGATGCCTGCGGCCGTAGCCACGTCGATCTCGGGGAAGGTCGACTCTGTGGTCGGCGAGCACCTGACGCGGCTGGCTCTCGAAGCCGCCGGCGCGCTGTCGGGAGAAGACGGTGGCAAGGACCTCGAGAGGTTGAGGGTGAAGCGCCTGCTAATCAAGGACGGAGGAGTGCTCGACTCCGAGGTCGTGCACGGCCTCGTACTGCCCAAGTCGAGGATGGACATGGCGTCATCGGCCGACTCCGATGGAGGTAGGATAGCCATCATCGATGGCGGCATGGAGAGTCCCCAACTCGATTTCGAAGCCTCGATTGAGGTAATCAGTGCCGACGCACTGAGGGGATTCCACGAGCGTGCGCGGGAGCGCATGCGCGCGCAGGTCGATTTGCTCTCTTCGCTCGCCGTCGATCTCCTAGTAGTCCGCGACGGAATCGCCGAGGACGCTGCTACCTTGCTGACCGATGCCGGTATCACGGCATACCGGCGCTACGAACGCGAGGACCTCGAGAGATTGGCCAGAATCACCGGTTCCGCGATGGTCCGCGACGCTAGGAGGATTACAGACGAGGATATCGGCACTTACAGCTCCCGCTCGGAGCGGTCCTACTCAGGAGTCAAGCACACTCGCATTGACGGCCCCGAAGGCGGAGCGGTCACAGTGCTGATACGGGGCTCTTCCCCCTCTGTCAGAGAAGAAGTCGAGCGGGCCTTCGACGATGCCCTAGGGGTCGCTCACAGGCTCTCGGCCGATTCGCGTATGCTGCCCGGAGGGGGTGCGACTCAGATTCATCTGGCTCGCCATCTGCGCGCCTTCGCCCCGAGTCAGACCGGTCGCGAACAACTCGCCATCGAGGCCTTCGCAGCTGCTCTCGAGATCGTGCCCCGTACTCTTGCTGAGAACTCCGGGCTTGACCCCATAGACGAGATACTAGAGTTGTCCGCAGCCCAGACTGCATCCACTGAGAACGGGGCGTGGATAGGGATGGATGTGGTGTCAGGAGGCAAGGTGAGGATGGATGAGGCCGGGGTGTTCGACCCTCTGTTCGTCGCTCACCATGCTCTTGCGGGGGCCACCGAGGCTGCCAACAGCGTGCTGAGGATCGATGATGTGCTGTGGGCCAAGCAAGATGCCCAGACCCCAGACTGGCAGAGCGAGATGGATGATTAGGACTGAGCAGTCAGCCTGTCCAACATCTCGTCGACCATTCGACCCAAGTCGTATTCCGCCTTCCAGCCCCAGTCCTTGCGAGCTACTGAATCGTCCACGTCATCGGGCCAGGAGTCAGCGTACTGCTGGCGCTCGTCGGGCTTGAACTCACAGGTGAAGCCATCCAGCCTCTCTGATATCGAATCAGCCAGTTCGCGGGCCGTGAACGACATCGCCGAGATGTTGTAACCGCCCCTGAAGTTCCCAATCGACTCACTAGGAGTATCCATCAGCTCCATCGTGGCCCTGATGGCGTCGTCGATGTACATCATAGGAAGCCTCGTGTCAGAGCGGACGAAGCATTCGTAATGCCCTTCCTCGATGGCAGCATGGAAGATTTCTACCGCGTAGTCGGTCGTTCCCCCTCCGGCCGGTGATTTCCACGAGATTAGGCCTGGGTATCGAATCCCTCGGGCGTCCACACCATACTGCTTCCAGTAGTTCAGTGCCATCGCCTCCCCAGTGACTTTGGTCATTCCGTAGGTGGTGGTGGGGCTGAGTGGTGTCACCTGAGGGGCGATTCTCGGGGTACTGGGGCCGAAGACCGCTATCGAAGACGGTGAGAAGACTCTCAGACCGTGTGCCTTTGCGGTCTCCAGCACCGTTATGGTGCCGCCGACGTTGACCCTCTGGCACAGTTCCGGATTCATCTCCCCGGTGGCCGAAAGGATTGCCGCGAGGTGGTAGATCTCGCCGACTTCTTCTTCCTTCACAGCCGAGTCCATCCCGTCTCCGTCGAGCACGCTGAGAAGACGGAACGGGCCATCCTCGAGCAACGGGTGCCCGGGTACCTCGCGCACGTCCGAGGCAATCACCGAGTCGTTGCCGTGCCGGTCCCTCAAAGCATCGACCAGATCAGTGCCGATCTGCCCCAGCGCGCCTGTGACCAAAATCCTGTCACCGGGCGGCTCGGCCATGCGCTCCGGTGATTCAGACGATACTTGAACATGGAGTAGTTCGAGCCACCGAGTCTCATAGCCAACCTTGATATGCGAGACTCAACGGCTTCAGACCCCGTTGGTTGCATGAGATATGTCGTAGTCACGGGAGGTGTACTGTCAGGACTTGGCAAGGGAGTCACTGCGAGCAGCATAGGCGTCCTGCTCAAATCCGCAGGACTGCGAGTAACTTCAGTGAAGATTGACCCCTATCTGAACGTCGATGCCGGGACCATGAGTCCGTTCGAACACGGTGAGGTCTTCGTGCTTGATGACGGAGGAGAAGTCGATTTGGACCTCGGTAACTACGAGAGGTTTCTCGACATTGCTCTGACAAGGGACAACAACATCACCACCGGCAAGGTGTACGCCACGGTAGTCGAGCGCGAGCGCAGGGGTGACTACCTCGGCAAGACCGTGCAGGTCATCCCCCACATCACCAATGAGATCCAGGAGTGGATCGAGAGGGTCGCTCACGTCTCCAGCGATGATGGCGATGGCCCGCCCGATGCCTGCGTCATCGAATTGGGAGGGACTGTCGGCGACATCGAGAGTGCTCCCTTCGTCGAGGCTCTCAGGCAGTTCCAGTTCAGAGTAGGCAGAGACAACATCTGCTTCGTCCATGTTAGTCTGGTCCCTGTGATGGGACCGGTCGGCGAGCAGAAAACCAAACCGACTCAGCACACTGTGAAGGAGTTGCGCGGGCTGGGAATCATTCCCGATATACTCGTTTGCAGATCGGCAAACCCACTGCACGATGATACGCGTTCGAAACTCGCCGCATTCTGCCATGTCTCCAAGGAGGCAGTGGTGTCTTGTCACGACGTCTCGAACATTTACCGAGTTCCTCTCATGTTCGAGGAACAGGGTGTCAGCGGAGTATTAGCCGAGCGGTTCGACTTCAAGCCAGTCGCAGAACGTCCTCTGCTCGCTGAGTGGAAGGCGATGGCAGACCGCGTTGACAACGTCGAGGATGAGGTTAACATCGCTATGGTGGGGAAGTACACCGGACTGTCGGACTCATACCAAAGCGTCATCAAGGCCCTGCAGCACTCTTCCTACGCAGTCAACCGAAAGCTCGTCATCGACTGGATAGAGTCAGCTGACCTCGACGACGACAGTGCTGCTGCCGATCCCGAGGCTCACGCAGCTGCATGGGAACTCCTCAGGGGCGCGGATGGCGTCCTAGTCCCAGGGGGGTTCGGCGTCAGGGGCATAGAGGGTAAGATCAAGGCTGCAGAGTACGCTAGGACCGAGAAAGTGCCATACCTCGGAGTCTGCCTCGGTCTACAGGTCGCCACCATCGAATTCTGCCGCAACGTCCTCGGGATGGAAGGAGCGAACTCGACCGAGTTCGACGAGGACACCCCGCACCCGGCAGTCGTGTTCATGCCGGAGATCTCCAAGACCCACATGGGAGGCACCATGCGTCTGGGGACCAAACCGACACCGTTCCTCGTCGATGACTGCAGGATCCGTCGGCTGTACGGCGGCGCCGACCACGTCGACGAGCGCCATCGCCACCGCTACGAGGTCAATCCCGATCTTATCGAGCAGATTGAGGCCGCCGGCCTGAAGTACGTGGGCAAGGACGAGACCGGTCAACGCTGTGAGATAATGGAACTCGACGACCACCCCTACTTCATCGGGACCCAGTACCACCCAGAGTTCAAATCACGACCGGGCAGACCCAGCCCGCCATTCCTAGGTCTTCTCAAGGCAGCCTGCGGGCAACAAGTCTAGTCGACGACGACCGGTAGGACTCTCGTAGTCCTGTATCCCTGCAGGACCTTCATGTAGCGCTTGGCGGCGAACTCGGCGTCTAGATTGACGTCACCGGTCTCGATACGCAGCCTCCTGACTGTCAGCAACTTGGCAGGGGTCACCACTCCGAGTATGTTGTCTATGCCGACCGCACGCAGGACCGCCGGAGAGAGTTGTAGGTTGCCCCTGCCGATCAGGAACCCCTGACCACCCATCGGAGATAGCAGCAGCGTGACCGGGCCTTGGTGAGAGGAGAGCAGTTCCAGCAGTCCCGCCTCATCGAGGTCAGCCCCTACTTGGCCCGTGCCCTTAGTCGCGTCAATACCGAGATTGGTGGGCTCGAAGTCGTTGATCTCGGCAATCGCGCGCAAGGTTCCTCCAGAGCCCCATATGACGAGTCTCTCATCGCTAACGAGGAGCTCTCTAATGTGGTCGGCCAGCCCCTCTATGGTGTCCTCCTCGCCGGACGCCTCAATCCTCTGCTTGGAGCCTTGCATCCAGCGCGGGCTGGCCGGTGTCATCACCTCGGCGTACAGCTGCACCACCCACTCGCCCTTCCGGTAACGCTCCTCGTCGAGGTCCAGCACCTCGGTGCTGGCCAACAGCAGGTCGTCGTTGAGCCATGCCGAGAGCACCTCAGCGGCGGCCTTCGGCGAGGCAGCAAAACAGCCGGAATGCATCTTGACCCCGGTCGGCACCCCGATGACGGGAGTCCTCGGCTGCCCGGCCGACTCCAACGCGGCGACGATGTCGCGCGTCGTGCCGTCGCCGCCGGCGTAGACCAGTAGGTCGATGCCGGCCTCGAGGAGAGCAGCCACCGCTTCGGCGGTGTCGGATGCTGAGGTTGCGGCCGATGACGAGTGGACTGTGCTGACAGAGCCTATTTTGGCTCCCTTTGGGAGCCAATCGGTACCCATCCTGCCCTCGCTCGTCAACCACTCGATGTCATCGAAACCGGCTCTACGAAGTTCGGAGAAATGCTCGAGCATGGTGCTCAGCCGAGGTCCTGAACGGTCCTCGGCCCCCATCGAGCGCGCCAGCTCGGCCTGGCCGTCGGAGCCCTTCAGACCGAGCCTGCCACCGAGGCCGGCGTCGGGATTGGCCAACAGCCCAAGACGCACCATGTGTAGGCCAACGGGCGCGTGTTCTTATCGCTTCACGCTCCCGCGACGGACTCATGAGGGTCGTAGTGGCGCTTGGAGGCAATGCCCTTCTGCAACGCGGTCAGCCGCTGACGGCCGAGAACCAGCGCCGCAACGTGGCGATAGCTGCCGAGGCGCTGGCACCCCTCGCACACGACTACCAGCTGGTTGTCTCGCACGGCAACGGACCTCAGGTCGGGCTGCTGTCGCTGCAGTCAGCGGCCTACGAGGAGGTCGAGGAGTACCCCTTGGACATCCTCGGCGCCCAGACCGAGGGGATGATTGGCTACATAATCGAGCAGGAGCTCGGCAACCTGCTTCCGATGGAGGAGCCGTTGGCTACCATCCTGACAATGGTGGAAGTCGATCCGGAAGACCCTGCCTTCGACAACCCGACCAAGCCGATAGGGCCGGTGTACAGCGAGCAGGAGGCGAAGACCCTGGCCGAGCAGAGAGGGTGGAGCATCGCTCGCGACGGCAAGCACTGGAGGAGGGTGGTGGCATCCCCCGAGCCACAGAGGATCTTCGAGATGAGGCCGATTCACTGGCTACTCGAGAACGGCGCCACCGTGATTTGCGCGGGCGGGGGTGGCATACCGACCGTGTACAAGCCGGACGGTACGCTCGAGGGCGTCGAGGTGGTCATCGACAAGGACCGGGCTAGCGCGTTGCTCGCCTTCGAGCTCGACGCAGGTCTGCTCATCCTCGCCACCGACACCGATGGCGTCTACCTCGACTGGGGGACCGAAGACGCTCGCAGAATCGAGCGGACCACACCAGAGCAGATGGAGCAGCACGAGTTCGAGGAGGGTTCGATGGGACCCAAAGTGGAGGCTGCCTGCGACTTCGTACGCCGTTCGGGCGGCAGGGCGGTGATAGGGGCGCTCTCGGACATGCAGGGCATGGTCGCTGGCACTGCTGGTACCCAATTCATACTCGAGTGATTCAGGCCTACGGCCTGTTTTTCGCGAGAGGGCTTCATATCCGATGCGCCTCGCCAACGCGCTGAGGATACCTTAGATGACGATGATCTCCGTCGATGTCGGCTCGGACGAGCCGCATGAATACGCCTCGGGAATCACCACCGGGGAGGTCGTCGTGAACGTCCACGGCAAGAAGTCCGGTGCCGTCGCCGCCCTAGTGGACGGCATCGAGCGGGACTTCTCGCACGTCCTCGACGCAAACTGCAGCGTCGAGGCCATCACCGGGGACTCCGAGGCCGGCCTGTACATCCTGCGCCACTCCTGCGCCCATCTGCTGGCCCAAGCGGTGACCGAGTTGTTCCCTGATGCCAAGCCGACCATCGGCCCGCCTATCGAGCACGGCTTCTACTACGACTTCCA
>CAZSPJ010000024.1:0-7967 GCA_964608795.1 uncultured Candidatus Poseidoniales archaeon
GTCATAACTAGCACTTGTGAATCCATCGAATCAATGGGTGTCTGCTTAGACCCATGCGATTGACTTTTGCGAATCTATGGAGTTTCGGTGGGCCCTTTCAGACGCTACTCTATGTCTGGGCATTCTGCACCCCGCTACACGGTGTAAATCCACTTCCTGAACTGCATGACGAGCCACGCGACTATGAGCAATATCAGGATGGATCTCTTGCTCGTCAAGTCCAACGCCATGATACCGAAAGGGGTGCCTGACTTGAACGATGTGTGGCTACTTCAATGGGAGTTCAGGGGTGGAACCAGAAGGCCAGACCCAACACAGCGTAAGCGCCCAACAGCATGGCGCCTTCGAGCCAGTTGCTCTTGCCGTCTGCTGCGATAGCGTTGACAATCAATACGGCAAGGAATGCAGCAACGGTCTCGAGAGGGCCGAACTCGAAGGTCAGTCCGACCCCGAGCATCCATGCGAAGACCACCATGAGAGGGGCTACAAACACAGCAATCTGAGTGCTCGAGCCGATAGATATGGCGAACGAGAGATCCATCTTGTTCTTACCCGCCACAGTCACAGCGGTGAAGTGCTCGGCAGCGTTTCCGAATAGAGGTACCAGTATCACACCGATGAACAGGTGCGACAGCCCGACCTCGCTGGCCGCCTCCTCCAGCGAATGCACGAGAATCTCGGCCATCCATGAGACGAACAGTGTCGCGACTATAAGCAGAATTATTGAATCGCGCTTGGTCATCTTCGGCTCCTCATCGTGAGAGCCGTCTGTGGCGAATAGATCGGAATGCGTTCCCAATTGGAATACCAAGAAAAGGATGTACATCCCGAGAAGGATTACTGCGGCTGCCCTCGACAGGCTTGCCACTCCCTCTGTTCCCTCATCGCCTCCCACAGTGAGGTGATACACTGTTGGTACGACTAGAGTAATCACAGCGAGCAGTAGGAGCGAACTGTTTGCAACGAACTGCGTCTCGTTGAACGTCTGGACCTTGTGATGTATCCCCCCCCAGACGAACGCTAGGCCCATCACCAACAGGAGATTTCCGAGGATGCTGCCTATCAGACTGGCTTGTACAATGTGCACCATGACTGTTGCAGTCTCACTGTCCGCGCCGGCCTTGTAGGCTGCCCAGATTGCGAAAGTCGCGATAATCAGCTCTGCGGCATTGCCGAAGGTGGCGTTTAGCAGCCCTCCTATCGACTCTGATGTCCGCAGGGCTATCTCCTCAGTGGCATGACCCATCAGGAAGGCGAGCGGCATGATAGCAACCATAGAGGCAAAGAAGGCGGCTGTCTGATCGTTGGACACGTAGGCGAAGTAGAATGTAACGGGAATCGCCAGAAGAAGTAGATTCAGTTTAGACTGACGCGGATCCATCGCTCTGATCCAGTTGATTTCGCCCTCTCCCATGCTCTCTCAGCCCTCGCTAGGCTCTAGGGGATGGTCAATATTGCGCCGGCGACGCGTAGCGTTCATGGCTTCCTTACCGGCCGGCCGGAATATGAGTGGTGGTTTCCGACTAGCGCTGACCGGTACACCCGGGACTGGCAAGAGCACGGTGGCGCAGATGCTCTCCAACGATGGTTATGAGGTACTCACAGTCGAATCACTGGCCGAGCAGCACGGCCTGTCTGGCGAGATCGACCCAGCCGACGGTGTGCGGGTCATCGACACCGGCGCGCTGCACGATGCGCTCGCTCCCGCGTGGAAATCATCTCCTGATGGGGCCGTACTGATAGACGGTCACCTCTCTCATCACCTGCCTTGCGATGCGGTGGCCGTGCTGCGCTGCTCGCCTGAGATTATCGAATCCAGACTGGCGAGCAGGGGGTATTCGGTCGACAAGGTGCGGGCCAACTGCGAGTGGGAGCTGCTGGGAGGTGCTTGGAACGAGCGCGAAGGTGATGCCCCGTGGTGCGAGTTCGATACCTCGTACGGCGGCGTTGACTCTGTCGTCGACTCGCTTGCGGATTGGATAGCAGATGGCTTCAAGCCAGCAAGCCCGGGCTCGCTGATTGACTGGGTAGCTAGGATGGAGGAGTGAAGATGTTCGAGAGGATGAGAGAGACCTGGACCGAGGCAATGGAGCCACTGGTCCTGAAGATGGGTAATCTGAACCCCAACATCCTGACTTGGACCAGCCTAGTCCTCGCCCTCGGTGCCTTCTGGCTTATCTCGGGCGCTGGCCTCGATAGCAACGGCGCGATGGTAATCGGGGTCTCCGTCCTGCTGATACTGCTGGCCGGTGTGCTCGACGCGCTCGACGGTGCTCTGGCCCGTCATCAAGGTGTGGCGGGACCGTATGGCGACTTCCTCGACCACACCATCGACAGGGTGGTCGACGTGGGTCTGCTCCTCGCGATAGGGATGAACGCGACCTTCGTCAGCGACCCGAGCTCGGGAGCTGTGGCGGCGCTGCTGACCCTATTCGGCTCCTACATGGGAACTCAGGCCCAATCAGTCGGTCTCAACAGAATCTACGGCGGCTTCTCACGCGCCGACCGCTTGGTGCTGACGGTGGCCTGCTTGGTGGCCGCGTCTTGGCAGGCTTACTCCGGCGGAGCCGGCTTCGACCTCTCTGGCACAGGCTATGCCGACTGGGTCATGCTGGGCAACAGCAACCTCAACGGCATGACGGCCGCGCTCGCCATCTCCGCTTGGGGAGGGGTCTACACATTCCTCTCGCGCTTCGTCAGGACGCGTGGCCAACTGCTGGGTTAGCGGCCTTGTTGCAGCCCCGCAGAAACACGCCTTACCCGCCGAAGGCGGGGGGTAACGGTTATCCTCTCTACGACTCGCCTCGGCCTCGTGGACTTCATCGTCGAGAGGGCTCTGGCTGACAGAGATGACAATGTCACACCTAACGATCAGAACGACAGGAAGAACGATGCGGAACTGAAGAGCCTGCTCAAATCGCTGCAACCCAAGATACGTGTTTTCGGCTGTGGAGGATGCGGTTCCAACACCGTAGCGAGACTCGAGCTTGAGAATCTGTTCGACGGGACGTATGTCAGAGGGCTGGCGGTGAACACCGACGCCCAACATCTGCTGAGGGTCAACGTCCGAGACAAGGTGCTAATCGGACGCTCTGCCAGAGGCAGGGGCGCAGGCGGCGACCCGGAGAAGGGCGAGCAAGCCGCGTACGAGTCTGAGCGAGCGCTCAAGACGGAGATTGAAGACTGCGATCTTGCATTCATCACAGCGGGACTGGGAGGTGGCACTGGGACAGGGAGTGCCCACGTAGTTGCTCGGCTGGCCAGATCGGCCGGAGCATTGACCATCGCTGTGGTGAGTTATCCCTTCCTGTCGGAGGGGGCGCTGCGGAAGCAGAATGCAGAATGGGGCTTGGAGAGACTGCGGGAGGTGTGCGACACAGTGGTCGTGCTACCAAACGAGCGTCTTCTCGAGGTCGACGGGGTTCGTGACCTCCCCCTCGACGCTGCATTCCGCGTCGCAGACGAATTGCTGATGAGGAGCATTGCTGGAGTCTCCGAGATGCTCTCGAAGGAGGGCGTCGTCAACCTCGACTTCCAAGACCTCCGCTCCGTGATGGAGAACGGTGGAGGCGTGGCGGTCATCGGACTGGGCGAGGCACACGGTGAGGGTAGAGCCGAGAGGGCCACCGAGGAGGCTCTGGAGTCACCCCTGCTCGACATAGATATCTCCGATGCCCGAGGGGCGCTGGTCAATGTGGTCGGCGGACCCACATTATCGCTCGGGGACGCCGAGTTGTGCGCTAAGCTGATTCGCGAGAAGGTGAATCCCTACGCCCGAATCATCTGGGGCGCTACGACCGATGACACGATGGGGGACAACATCAGGGTCCTGCTCGTGCTGACTGGCGTGAAGAGTGAACAGATAGACGGGGCCTCGCGGCACACTCAGATACGCAACCTCAGGGACCGTACCGTCGAGTTCGTGAATTGAATCTCGTCACTAATTGATTTCGAGCCCCTTAGGGCTCGCCCGGCGTGCTTAAATGGGGTCTGTCGGTCGCCGGGTCGCTTTGAGGGTTAGTGATGGCTATCGAGAGTTCCAATGTCGGCCCCATCGAGGATACTGTCCAGAGTTGGCAGGACGAGATTGAGGGGCGTGTCCGCAGCCTTCAGACCGGTCCCTACGCCCGAATCCTAAAGATGGCCCGAAAGCCGTCCAAGCAGGAGTTTCGCCAGACCGTTATCGTCTGCGGCATCGGCATGTTCATCCTCGGCGCCATCGGATTCGTGATGCTGTGGTTGATGGACAGCGCATTCCCTTCCTTCTTCAATTGGTTGACCGAGTGAGGTGAAAAAAAATGTCAGATGTATTCACAGTCTACATCCGAAACGGAGAGAGCGTGCTGCTGATGCAGCGCGCCGACGGAGTCGCGGACTTTCCCGGCGCCTGGGACGGCATCTACGGCATCGGAGACCCCGAGGACATAGATGCAGTGGTGGCTAGGATAACAGAGGTCACCGGCATCGAGGCGGACAACCTGCAATTTGTGCGCTCTGGAGGCGCTCGCGGCCTAGCCTACGAGAACCGCCTGAACGAGGTCACTCCGCTACTCTTTGTCAGTTCGGTCGAAGAGGTCGATGCCCGAGGTCTGTACAAGGGCCACGAGTGGGTCGACCCGGGCACCATACAGGAGAGGGAGTATTCCACCCCACAACTGCGCGACATGTATGGTGACGTCTCTTCCTATCTGTACATCCTCAAGACCTCCATCGGCCAGGAGCAGAACGTCGCCAGAGAGATTCAAGCCCGGCTCTCCGGGAGCGGTTCGCTCAAGGAAATCCAGGACGAAGTCTTCGGTGTCCTCAGCCCTCACTTCATGCGCGGCTACATCTTCGTCGAAGCCTCGGCCCTGCACCACGTCGAGAAGCTCATCGGTAGGGTAGGTGTCTCCACGACGCCGATGAAGAACTGCCGCAAGGTACTCGGCGGCGAGTCGCCGCTAGGTGATGTGCTTCCCTATCTCGAACCCAAGGCGGCAACCGCCGGCATCGAGGAAGGTAGCATCGTGGAGATCCACGGCGGCGCCTTCCGAGGCCAAGCGGCTCGGGTGACCCGCGTCACAGAGTCGAAGGAAGAGGTCACCGTCGAGCTCTTCGAGGCCGCCGTGCCGGTGGCCCTCACGGTGCGCGCTGATCAGGTCAGAGTCACCCAGCGAGTTGAGTAGCGCTGGAGTCACGCCCTACGGGCGTTGCATCACTCTCAAATAGGGAAAGCAGGTCGGCGGGGCGCACTTACAGGAGGCTATCACCGATGTCTGCACGCAACGAAACGCCGCACAAGGTGATTCAGATGCTCGGGCAGAAGACGTGCAACGGCTCCTGGGAGGAGTCTTCGGAGAACCTGACCATGGATCAGGTCAAGAAGTTGGCAGAGGACCAGAAGGACCGTCTCACGGGCGCCAATCTGTACGCCCGCTGCCGTGAGATTATGGGCACCTGCGTCTCCATGAGAGTGAATGTCGAGGGCATGACACCGAAGGATGCCCTGCAAGCGATGAGTGAGGGTAGGTTTAGCGAACATTTCAGTTGAGATACACGAATTGCGGGAGAGGGTATCCTCGTTGACCGCGGAGGTGGGAAAAAATGCAAGAAAACATTCAGAACGCGATTCAACAGGCTCTCGAGGAGTCCCCCGAGCGCAAGTTCGTCGAGTCCATCGAGATGGCGTTCACCCTCAGGGATGTGGATCTGAAGAATCCGACGAACAGAATCCAGGAGGAGGTTCGCCTGCCTACTGGTAGGGGCAAGCCGATACGCATCACGATGTTCGCCAGCGGTGAGATGGCCACCAAGGCCAAGGCCGCCGGAATCGATGTCATCGACCCAAGTACCATCGAGGATCTGGGCGGTAACCGGCAACAGGCCCGCAAGATGGCCAACAAGAGCGATTTCTTCCTGTCCGAGATTCCCCACATGGGGACCGTCGGGCGGTTCCTCGGTGTCGTACTAGGGCCGCGTGGCAAGATGCCTCGCCCGGTCCCTCCCAATCTGGACCCAGGGATGATTGCCACCGGACTCAAGGACACTGCGGTAGTCAGGTCTCGGGACCGTATCACCTTCCACACTGCAGTAGGCTCGCGCGAGCAGGGGGTCGACGACCTCACCGCCAACGCGATGGCGGTCTGGAACCGGGTCACTGGCAAGCTGGAGAGAGGGGCCGGTAACATCCGCTCGTGCTACATCAAGACCTCGATGGGGCCATCAATCAAGGTGGTGGTGGTAGAATGATGGCCAAGGCCGCACCATGGAAGAAGGACCGCGTGTCCGAACTCGCTGAGATACTCTCCAACGACGGCATCGTCGGCATAGTGGACATCGGCGGAGTTCCCGCTGGCAACATGTTGGACATGCGCAGCTCGCTGCGAGATCGAATGACCATGACGATGTCCAAGAAGACCCTGATTAAGCTCGCTTGGGAGCAGGCCGGCCTGTCCAAGGACGACCTCGACCAACTGCTTGAAGGAGCTATTCAGCCCTGCATTGTGCACTCAGAGAGCCTGAACGCCTTCGAGCTCTTCGCTGAACTCGACAAGACCCGTCAGGGCCGCGCCGCCAAGGAGGGCGAGAAGGCGCCCTCGGACATCATTGTCGAAAAGGGTCCGACCGAGTTCGGACCTGGCCCGATTGTGGGCGAGTTCAACGCCGTCGGCATACCGGCCAAGATAGACAAGGGCAAGGTCGCCATACAGAAGACGGTTACCGTCGTCAACGAGGGTGACATCATCTCCGGTGACCTCGGAATCATGCTGGCCAAGCTGGGAATCACCCCGATAGAAATCGGGCTGATCCTGACCGGGGCCATCGAGGGCGGACTGGTGTTCCCTGCCTCGTCCCTGAATCTCGATCTTGATGGTTTCAAGAGCAACGTCATCTCAGCTACCTCGGGCGCCTTCAACCTAGCCTGCAACACCCGATGGTTCTCAGCGACAACGATGCCGACGCTGCTGTCCAAGGCCAGCGGTGAGGCAATGGCTGTTGCCATCGAAGCGGGAGTCGTTAACGACGAGACCGTTTCACTGTTCATCACGCGCGCGAACGCGCATGCTGTGGCCATCTCTGGCCAATTAGATTCCTCAGCGCTCAAGAGCGCTGACGCCGCCGTCTCCGATGCGGCTGACTCGGATTCTGGTGCTGAGGCACCAGTCGGAGTGGAAGAGGGGGAAGAGGAGTAAGCCGAGTTCAACGGCCCGGATGATTCCTCAAATAAAAAAAGGTGAAAAAAATGGAATATGTATATGCTGCAATGCTACTGCACTCTGCTGAGAAGAACATTGACGAAGACGCTGTAAGCGCGGTTTTGACCGCTGCTGGAGTGGATGCCGACGGAGCCCGTGTGAAGGCTCTAGTCGCATCCTTGGGCTCCGTCGATATTGGTGAGGCCATGGCTACCGCCGTGGCAGCTCCGGTTGCTTCAGCCGCACCTGCCGCCGCTGGCGACAGTGGCGCTGAGGCGGCTCCGGCAGAGGAAGCGGCTGCAGAGGAAGAGCCTGAGGAAGAGGGCGCTGGCTTCGAAGGCCTCGGCTCTCTCTTCGGCTGAACCCGCAGAACACAACTTGACGCGAAGCCGCTATGGGCGAGAGCCTAGAGGCCGAGTCGATGGCGTCTAGCCGGCTGCTTGAGATTCCAGTCAGCATCACCCCTACCGATGCCATCCGCGCACTCCGCGAGATTGGAGAGTCGAAGGGGTGGGAGATGAGGCGTATCCAGGAGTCGCGGATGGTCCACAGATGGGCCATCGTCGTCCCAATCTCAAGGCAGGCGAGAGTCCTCGGTCTGGTAGTGGAGGACGGCGAGGCCGCGGGTCTCTCGATACGTTCGTGGTCATACGTCCCGGGTTCGGCTGGGAGGCTGTCCACGGTGTCATTCGAGGTACCTCGCCAGATGGAGGGCGAGAATTGGACCTCGTTGTTGAGAGAGTGGAGCGATTCGCTTCCCCGCTGCCCTTGGAAGTGGAGTTTCGGCGAGCG
>CAZSPJ010000025.1:0-7755 GCA_964608795.1 uncultured Candidatus Poseidoniales archaeon
CTGCTGCCAGTGATGACCAGTAGCCGGGGTTTGCTCATATCGGCCCTCAGCGTTGAATCGCCTTGATCTCGAGGTACTCCTCGAGCCCGTGGACCCCGAGTTCGCGCCCGTTCCCGGAGAGCTTGTAGCCTCCGAAGGGCGCCGAGACGTTGAACGCACCTCCGTTGATACTGACCTGCCCGGTGCGCATCTGGCGGGCGATGCTCATCGCCCTTTCCTCGTCGGCGGACCAGACCCCACCGGAGAGCCCGTACTCTGAGTCGTTTGCCAGTGCGACGGCCTCGTCCTCGGAAGAGTAGGTGGTGATAGAGAGGACAGGGCCGAAGATCTCTTCTCGGAAGATCGTCATCTCAGGAGTCACGTCGGCGAATACGGTGGGTCTGACGAAGCAACCTGAATCCAGTCCCTCAGGCATGCCCGGACCTCCGGCAATCAGAGTGGCCCCCTCCTCGATTCCACTGGCGATGTACGAGGCCACGCTCTGCTGCTGCCTCTTCGACACCATGGGGCCGCACCGCATCGATTCGTCGAGTGGGTCGCCAACGGTGTATTTGGCCATCTTGGCGGAGATAACCTCGATCACCTCGTCACGTTTGGACTCGGGGATGAGTAGCCTCGTCAGCGCCGAGCACTCCTGGCCCGAGTTGCCGAAGCAGGAGTAGATTGCCGAGCTGGACGCCTTGGCGATATCAGCATCGTCGAGAATGATGTTGGCGCTCTTGCCGCCGAGCTCAAGAGTGACCCGCTTGACGCTAGGAGCGGCCAACTCGCTGACCCTCACCCCGGCACTGGTGGAGCCGGTGAAGCTTACCATATCGACCTCGGGGTGGCTGCTCAGGACCTCGCCAATCTCCCTGCCGTGCCCTGAGACTAAGTTGAACACCCCCGCAGGGAGCCCCACGTCGTGGATGATGTCGGCGAGTGCGAAGGCGTTCAGAGGAGCCTCCTTGGAAGGCTTGACCACCATGGTGCAGCCGGCGGCGATGGCAGGCGCTACCTTGCCGATGATCTGATGCAGCGGGAAGTTCCATGGCGTGATCATAGCGACCACGCCAATCGGTTCCTTGACCACGAGGGAGTTGCGGACCTCCTGCTCCCACTCGAAGCCCTCGAGGATCTTCGCGTACGAGCTCGAGACCACCCTTGGAGTTCCTACCATCGCCATTCTGCAGTAGTTGATGGGTGTGCCGACCTCGGCCGTAATCAACTGGGAAAGTTCCTCAGTCTGCTCCTTTATCGCCCCAGACAGCCTGTTCAGGAACTCCGCCAGCTCTTCTTTCGGAGTCTGTGACCACGAGGGGAAAGCGGCGCGCGCTGCGGCCACTGCCGCATCCACATCGGCGGCCGAACCGACCGGTACCGAGCCGAGCAGTTGCTCATTAGCGGGATTGACCACCTCGATAGTGCCCTCGCCGAGAGGCTCGACCCACTGGCCGTCGATGTACAGCTCCCCTCGCGTGTGCATGCCCACTCGACTGCGAGGCGTCTTATGAGATTCATGCAATTCAATAACGGACATAGTGTCTGACGGTCGTGACTAGGCGACTGATTGTGATGCGTCATGCCGAGAGCAGCAACGACTACCGCGACCTCGCCGATCACGACAGGCCTCTGAACGCACGAGGCCAGAGCGATGCGCGCCGTGTGGCCGATGCTCTGGCTGAGCGCGGATGGCTGCCGCAGTTGGTGCTGGTGAGCAGCTCCACTCGCACATTGGAGACGCTTGAAGGCATGGCTCCGCGAATCGGAGGTGCGAAGACAGACATCAGACCGGAGATCTACCATGCGGGAATCAGCACACTGCTAATCCAGTTGGAGGATATGCTGGGCGAAGGCACCACGATGATCCTCGGGCACAACCCCGGCTCGGAGGTGCTAATCAACCATCTGACAGGGGAGTGGCGCGAAATGCCCCCAGCAGCGGCTGCGTTGCTCGCCGAGTCAGGGGGAGACTGGTCGATTGAGGACATAATCCGCCCCAGGGAATTGGACTAGAGGCGCTCGGGCAGCAGAGGTAACGGCTTCCATTCTCTCACCACTCGGTATCTGATTTCCGCAGGGAAATCGCGACTGCGGTGATACCAACAATCAGCAAGAGGGCTAGGGCAACGAAGACGAGGGTCGTCGAGTTGTCGCTAATCCAACTGCCCCCTCCTCCGCCCGGGTCCAGCTTCTCGAGTTCGAGGATGTGGTTCTGTTCGATGGTCGGCGTAGAGGACAGATAGGTGTCTGTAGCCCGTATCTGGATGGTGATGTTGCCCTCAGGCAGGCTCGCACGGGCATCGAACTGGAGGGTGTAGACGCCGTCGCCTGCGACCCGGTCACCGCCGGTGCCGTCGTCTAGCATCAGCAGCCAGACGCCGGAGCTGCCGATCGGCGCCAGCCTGCCTATCTTGGCCTGCGCGGAAGAGATCCCGTCCGGGTCGTCTATGGTCGCCTCGAGAGTGTGAGGGAGGGTGCCGTCGCTGTACGGGACGTGGATCGTCTCAACCGCCTCTCCCGACCTGAGCACGCTGACCGAGGTGACCGAGGGCGCCTCGTTCTCGATGGTCAGCATCGGCGCATCCACCGGGAAGCCGTTGGGGTGGATGTGGACTGCCATCACCGTCTCGCCGTCGCCGTCGGTGATTCTGACTGGGATGAAACGCTCACCGGGGGAAATCCCGTCGGGCACCGTGAACTGCCCGCTCCAAACCCCATCTGACTCCGAGAGCGCGCTGAGCGCTCCACCTGCGCTCAGCAGGTCGATTCCGATATAGTCGATGCCGTGCCCGTCCAGCGCGGTGACGCTGACACCGACCGTCTCACCGCGCCTGACCACATCGGGCGTGAAGAGCAGTGAAATCATCCTCGGCGCGGCATTGGTGATTTCGATGGGGGCCTGCTCCTCGACTGTGACCCAGAAGTCCTCGATGACGACCGATGTTTCCATCATACCGTGGTCGAGGCCATCGTAGGTGATTAGCGCGGTCCAGATGTCGTCGTGGATGGTGTGGTCGCCCTGCAGGCCGGAGTCAGACAGCTCGACCACTCCCAGCCCCAACTGCGACAGGTCGATGGTGACGTCCGTCACATCTGTGTCGAAATCGTAAACGAGGACCTCTAAGTGGGCCGAGTCGCCCTCGGTCAGCAACCTGCCCTCACGGAATCCCAGGGAGACTAGGGAGGGAGGGGTGTTCTCTTCTTCGGATACCACTGAGGGCGCCAGTACCCTGTCAACAAATTGGTGCTCGACGAAGGCGAAGCCCTCACCCGAGCCATTCTCGCCCATCTCGATCTCCACCCACCGGTGGACCTCGTTGAGCAGACCGGCGAGGGGTCCCTCGTTGACGATGCTGCCCGAGGCGTGGCTGCTCTCGCTATAGTCCCCTAGCCACTCGGCGACCTCGACGGTATGACCGTCCATCTCGTCCTCGACGATGGCAGTCACCTCGATGCTCAGTATCATCGCGTCGTTGCCGACCAGTGAGAAGCGGTCGCCGGCGACGACGATCTCGGGAGCGGGGCCGGTCTCTCGGGAGATGTGGTTCTCGAACATGACCTCGGCCTCTGGGGCCTCGGCCTGCATGATGATTGGCGAGACTTCCGGGTACTCGTTGGTGACCGTGCCGTTGTCCTCGATATACTGGTAGCGGATGGTGCGGTTGCCCCAGTCTGTCTGCGGGACGATGAACTCGTAGGTCAGATTGTGTTCGGCCTCCCACTCCTCGGTGATTGGGCCTATAGGTGTGGCAGAGACGTTGAACCAGAACTCGTTCTCGATCTTGTCGACCTCGAACATCGCCCCGGTAGCATTCTCCTGCGAGCCGGAGTCGACTATCCTCCTGATGAATCCAAAGCTGCCCTCGGCATCGCCATCGTAGGTGCCATCGACTCGAATGGTCTCTGCGACGGTCTCACCGCCCTGGGTCTCAAAGTGAATGACCGGAATGGTACCGTTAACCTCGACCTCGAAGAACTCGTCCTCGATGACGAAACCAAAATCCCCTCCTCCGAGAATCAGGAAGTGCTGCTGCTCCCTCGTGCCGTCCTCCCAGCGCTCGAGTATCCTGAACTCGTCGAGATCGAAGGAGAAGTGATCTCTGTCTGCTCCATTGAGGCGTAGGGTGGCATTGGCCTCAATCTGCAGGTGCTGTAGGCGTCTGCGGTCATCCTCGTCCCAAGTCTCGTAGTAGAACGATGACAGTTGACCGAATCCTCCGCCGCTGCTGTTGTTGTCGCCGCCACCGAAGGAGAGCCATCCTGTGCCATCAATGAGGAAGCGCTCGGTGAGCTGCCCCTCGTCCCATGAGCGCAGGACGTAAACATCGTTGACCTGGACATCGACTGAGAAGCCGTTGCTCTCGCCGTCCTCGCCCTCCTCGGTGGTGTTGAGGAAGAGCGAACCGTTTCCGCTCATCTCGAAGTCCTGACGGAGCAGCTCGACACCGTCGTAGGTCTCGTTCATCCAGATTCGGTCGAGATTGAGTTCTAGTTCTAGGCCCTCGGTGCCGTTCATTGAATCCAGAGTCAGGGTCCCGTTGCCCAGTTCGTTGGACTCGAGGATGCTGCCCGTTCTCTTCTGCCAGCCTCGTCCCTCGAAGTCGATTCCATTGCCCTGTTCAGCACCCTCCATTGACCAAGTTGTCTCGCGAGTTATCTCGTGGTCGGCAACGGGCTGGTTCCAGTTGGTTATGGAGAGGCTCCTCGAACAGGATGCCTCACTGGTAGCGACGGAGATGGATATCGAGTCGCCGAACTCAGGCTCGGTGGAGAGAGTGATGTCGACCTCGCCGCCGGCGCTCAGCACCGTGGTGTTGGATGTGTCAGCTATCTGCTCGCCGTCCCTGTGATGCTGCACCTCGACGCTGAGGGCGCTCGGCGAGCTGCCGTTGGTGAACGGCGGCTCGAAGACGACGAGGTAGCGGTGCAGGACGTCGTAGGTCATGTTCCATCCGCCGTCCCAATGGCCCTCGACATCCCAGTCGACCAGTACCGTGCAGGTCGTCGGCTCGTCGCCCTCTCCGACTGCCATCGCGGCGGGACCGCTGAGCAATAGAATGGTCAAAACAGCAAGGACTGCTCTCACGCGAGGCACGGAACGTGCCTCGACCCTCAGGATATGAACCAATTCCCGTCCTGTTACTCAGAACAGGGGCTCTTCGTAGTCGTCGTCCTCTCCGGAGCGCTCGCGCCACAGTGACACTGGGACATCTTCGTAGATGCCAGCGTATGGATCCTCATCCTCGCCGGAGTTCTCGTCCTCCGCTGACAGGAGAGCCAGCTCCTCAGCATTGGACTTGAACTTCCAGTAGTGGATTCGCCACTCTCTGCCGTCCCACAGGGTTGTCTCTTCTGACTCGGTGGTCAGCAGGTCGTAGTCCTGTAGTTGGTAGAACAGGTTGCGGTCGGTTGGCTCAAGGGCGTTGTCGATGATGCGGTTTGAGAAACCGAAGAATCCGAGCGCGTGCTCAGCGATCGACTCGGCCACGACGGTCTCCATGTCGATGTCGACCTTGCGGCGGATGGCCTGTGTGAGTTGTGCTAGCGTCAGACCCATCGCATACGCCTCCGGTGGCCTAATATGGAAGGCCGCGCTATTTCAACAGTCCTTCGCTCAGCCTCGTTTTTCGCCATTCTGACCTCCGAAGCGGTTAATCTCCTCGCTACTTTCGCGGGGTCGTGGAAGACTCACGAAGACCGAGGTTCCTAGGGCTGGAGGAGTCTGACTCGGGGCCTTGGGATGTGGTGGTCCTGCCGGTGCCGTTCGAGATGACGACAAGTTGGGGAGAGGGCACCGAGAAGGGGCCTGCTGCTTGCATCGAAGCAAGCTCCCAAGTCGAGCTCTACGACCCCCTGCTGCCCGATGACCTGCCGTGCGGCCTAGACATCCACACCGCTGAGGCATGGGGCTCTGAAGCGGGCACCCTGCTCGAGCAGCTGGACTCGATTCGCGACTACGCTGCCAAGTGGGTTGACGGGGCTCAGTTTCCGGTCTTCCTCGGAGGCGAGCACGGCATTCTGCCGCCATTGATGCAAGCGGCCTCAGAGCATCCTGAGATAGGAGGCGACCTAGGTCGTCTGACACTGGTGCAAATCGACGCCCATGCTGACCTGCGAGACGATCTGGGAGGGGAGCGCTTCTCGCACGGCACCGCTGTGCGCCGGGCTCTCGATGCGGGTGTGGGAAGAGTGGTTCAAATCGGCACGCGAGCGCTGTCCCGCGAGGAGGCTGCTTTCTCCGAGTCCGACGAGCGGGTGGAGACCTGGTTCGCCCGCGACTTCATGGGAGTGTGCGACGGTCAGGCGGGGTGGGCTCGACTGACTGAGCGTATCGATCAGTTGGAAGGGGCCGTCTGGCTCACCTTCGATGTCGATGGATTAGACGGTTCACAGGTCCCGTCAACTGGTACGCCCGTGCCGGGAGGGCTGTACCACTGGGCCGCAGTCGAGCTCATCGAGCGTCTGTTCGCAGCCCCGGGGGTCACCGTCATCGGTGCCGATGTCAACGAGATTGTTCCCGGCCAGAGTGATTCGGTCACCCAGTTCAACGCCGCACTGATTGCGACCAAGATAGTGGTCTGCCACGCCGCATCGCGCCTGAATCAGAAGGATTGAACGGGCTCTACCTGCTCCGAAAGCCATGCGAGTCGCGTCCGCGCTGGCGCTTGTCGCCGTTCTGCTCGTCGCTGGCGCCGCTCCGGTCGCAACCGCTCAGCAGCCCGGCTTCACTCAGGAGCATTGGTACCATTCCTACCCCACACTAACCATCGATGTCCAGGCTTGGGAGGACGACTACCCCGAGATTGTCCGTCTGCTCAGCGCGGGAACGACCCTGTACGGCAGGCAGCAGTGGGTCGTGCAGATCTCAGACTGGTCGGTCGAGAACAAGAGCGATGGTTCGCCCAAGGAGAAGGTGTACATCGACGGCGGTCACCACGGCAACGAGCACCTTGGGACCGAACTCGCTTTCCTGACCGCCGAGTTCTACATCGAGGGCTGGGCCGACAGCGACCCCGAAGTCATCGAGGTGCTGCAGAGCACCGAGTTGCACATCATGATCCTACTCAATGCGGACGGCAATGACGCCGACACGCGCTGGAACATGAACCAAGTCGATCTGAATCGAAACTACGACCACCACTGGACCGAAGACGAGACAGCGAGCGGTGACGGTCCATTCAGCGAGCCCGAGACCAGCAACAACGCCGCCTACATGCAGGAGTGGGTGACTGAGGCAGACCTCTACGTCACCATGCACACTGGAACGTGGATCCTCGCCTACCCGTGGGGCTTCACCCCAAACATGCCCCCTGACTGGGAGCTCTTCGAGTTCATCCGTGACGACATCCACGAGAATATCGACGGTGATTTGCCAATCCGCAACGCCAACGCCGGAATCTACCCGACTCACGGCACCAGCCGTGACTACGGCTACGGAGTGATGGGTTACCCATGCTTCACCTTCGAGACCGATGACGAGCAGTTCCTGCTCGGCAGCATCCAGGAGGTCAGCGATCGGCTGGCGCTCGAGCTCGAGGTGATGCGCTACCTGATCTCAAACGTCTGGTACTGGAGAGCTCGACTCAGCGTGGATTCGCTTGAGGTCGGTAACGACTACGTCGACCTGAGCGTGAGTAATCTCGGACGGGCCAGTACGGCCAACGCCACCCTGCACTACATCGACGGGGCGGGCGAGGTGCTGTGGCACTCGAGTAACTTCAGCGTCAACGCGAGCAACCACACCGATACGAGGCTCGATGCGAGCGGGCTGAG
>CAZSPJ010000026.1:0-7477 GCA_964608795.1 uncultured Candidatus Poseidoniales archaeon
AGACAGGTGGGACCTCTGCATGTGGTCCGAGAACGTCTACGACATGGCCATCGAGTTGGAGCCCGGCCAGTCGGATGAGGTCACCCTAGAGCCCGGTGAGTCCAGTAATGTGGAGATGATACTCCACGGGATTAAGATACCTGGCGACAGCGACATCGTGATTGCAGATTCATATGGCGCGCCCGCCGGCTGGTTCGTCGATGTGGGTTTCTCGAATTCCTATCAGTCCACCACGACCCTGATTGTGGGCACTACCAACGACCTCGATCTGTTCCTGCGGGCTCCGAACCTTCAGGAGGTCAATGAGGACCAGACATTCCAACTTACGGTCACCGTGACCTCGTCGACCAAGGCCGAGGCCACTACCAGTATGGCCATTCTAGTCAACCTCGTCAATGAGGCCGACTGGGGCGATGATGACGGAGACGGCGTCGCCGATTACGCCGACGACTGCCAGTTCGGAGACTCTGGTTGGACCTCTGAAGTAGACACCGACCACGATGGTGACGGCTGCAGGGACTCCACTGAGGATCTGAACGACGACAACGACGCCTATCCCGACGAGTACGACTCTTGCCCATCAGGTTACATGGGCGAGCACATCGATTTGGACGGCGATGGCTGCGACGACCTCCATGAGGACCCCGACAACGACGGCGATGGCGTCGAGAATCACCTCGACCTGTGTCCCAACGGGGCGCAGTACTGGGGAGCCTTCGCCGAGGATCACGATGGTGACGGTTGCCGCGACGCCGACGAGGACGACAACGACGACAACGACCCATACCTCGACACTGAGGACAGCTGCCCGGAGGGAGTGGTGGGGTGGACCAGCACCCTGTTCGACCATGACGGCGACGGTTGCCACGACCTACAGGAGGACGATGATGACGACAATGACCAGATTCCCGACAGCGACGACCTGTGCCCGGTCGGTATGACGCTGTGGTTCTCCGAGCCGGCCAGCGACTACGACTCGGACGGCTGCCACGATGTGGCAGAGGACTTGGATATCGACAACGATGGTGTGCTCGATGAGACCGACCTATGCCCGCGGGGCATGCTGGGCTGGACATCCACGCCACTCAACGATTGGGACTCGGACGGCTGTCAGGACAACTTCGAGGACAATGACGACGACAACGACGGACTGTCCGATTGGTCCGACGACTGCATCCGCAGCGCATCCTCACCACAAGCACATGTCGATGCCGACGGCGACGGCTGTGACGACAACACCGAGGACGACGACCTCGATAACGACGGAATCAAGTCGGCCTACGACAACTGTGAGAACGACCCCTCCTCTGATTGGGTCTCCACACTCGCAACCGACTACGACTCGGACGGTTGCGAGGACTCCGTAGACTACGACGACGACGGTGATGGCGTTCCCGACGACGTGGACCAATGCCCGACCAGCATTTCGGTTAACTCCGACTTCGATCGAGACGGCTGCGACGACGAGACTGAGGATTGGGACGACGACGGTGACGGCGTTCCCGACGCTAGCGACAGCTGTCCGTTGGGCCTGATTAACTGGGACTCTTCATCCGGCAGCGACATCGACGGCGACGGATGCATGGACTCGCTCGAGGACAACCACGTCTCCGGCAGGATACTGCATACTATGCGCAGCAACGCCTTCATGATACTGATTATCAGCAGCGTGACGGTTTTGATGCTCGCAGGAATGGTACTATCAGTGCAGCGCGGACGAGGCAGGCCCGAGTTCGCTGACCAGACTTGGGCTGTCGACGAATCGATGCGATCCGAGACGTCTCTAGAGCCCCCAACTATTGAGAAGCAAGTCAGGGATCTCTCGGATTTAGGCTACTCCACCGAGGTCGCTCAGGCGATTGTGGACAACGAGGAAAGCGCACGTCGAAGGAGAAACTGACCATTATTGAGCACCTGTGAAGTATTTTCATAACCTCATCTAGTTTCTGGAGGACTGGAGGAACACAAAGTGAGAGCGGTCCGAGTCGAGTGCGCCATCCCTTCAATCGTGCACGACCCGAGAGCGCAGACGGCCCTGCGGGCAGTGAGTTGGGATTATCGAGGAACTCTCGATCAGATGGACGGCAGACTGCGCGTGATGTGCGAATGCATCACCATGGACGGAGGGTGCCCAGC
The DNA here is from genome assembly GCA_964608795.1 of uncultured Candidatus Poseidoniales archaeon. Taxonomy (GTDB): domain Archaea; phylum Thermoplasmatota; class Poseidoniia; order Poseidoniales; family Thalassarchaeaceae; genus Thalassarchaeum. The sequence continues at coordinate 2,137 of CAZSPJ010000026.1, forward strand.
ACCAGGACTCAGGATAGGCGGCATCACGGTCGTCGAGATCCTTGAAGAATGGTCCTCGGACTACCTGACCCATCATCTCGTCGTGCTGGAATTCGATTCTGACACGATTGGGCGATTCTTTCGCTCTAGAGATCTGACCTTGCTGGCTGGCACCAACTTCACCTCCAGTGGACTGGTGGTCCAAGTGGCAGGCAGGCAGGCTTCTATGGTGTCGTTCCTGAACGCAATCAGGAAGGCGATACCAGTAGAGAGGATCACGACAGCGAAGGCTTCTGATGGAATGGTCCAGAAGGGACCCACCCTGCAGCAGCACAGGATAATCAAGGTCGCTCACAGGCACGGCTGGTACGAGGTCCCCAAGAAGATCTCAATCAGGGGCCTTGCCTCTAAGCTAGGCCTGTCCAAGTCGACAGTGGCAGAGCAACTGGTCAAAGCAGAGAGCGAGATTGTAGGCGGATTCCTGAAGAAGTCGCGATAATCAGGCGAATGAGTCCAATCGCGTCTGACGACCCCTCTTGACGAACCAGCTGTTGCGCAAGTCGTCAGGGGCTGATACCCTAGGAGCGACGTAGTCGATGGCCTGCTTGAGCGAGTCGAACTGCCTCGGAGCCAGCTTCATCGCCTCGCGAACGGTCTCTCGAATCAGCCAGACCCCGACTGGAGCCCAGTATCCCGGACCGATGTCGCGCCAGATCAGGCAGCCGCCCGAGCGCCGCATCGAATCCATATGCTCGAGCACACCCAGCCTTGCGGAGTAGTAGGCGCCGGTTATCTGGTGTGCGTACTCGCTGCGTGGTTTGAGCTCCTCCCAGTCCCCCAGCACCTTCCCGGTGCCCGTCCAGAGACTACCCCTAGTCCAGGCCTCAAGCATGTGGAAGGCCCACAGGCCAGGTGTGAGAATGATGTGGAACACGTTGTCGAGGTAGGTGGCTTCGTAGACCAGCACCTTGTCGAGTGAGGGATGGTCCCTGACCCTGTCCCAAAGCCGCTTCCCAAGCATGTCGTCCGTGGCTGTGATGCCCCACCGTGTAGGAACCAGCTTCCTGCTGCCTTCCCTACCTAATAGCCCGGACGAGAGCAGGCGGGAGATCTGAGCTTCTCCAATCGATGCCTCGGTTAACTCGCCCATCGCATCGGCGGCCAGCAGGTCGTTCTCGTTGGCAACCGAGTCGACCTTCCTAGGGATGCTGGTGTGGCCGACCACCTCGGCCCGCAGCACCTCGCCGGAGGGGCCGAGGGGGGTACTCATGCTGTCGAAGGTGGGATTCACCCCGACTATGATTGGCTTGGCGAAGTCGAGCTCCACGTCCACGCTCTTCTCGGCCATCGCTATCTCCTGCGTGGTCTCCAGCATGGCGTCCGGTGAAGCGGTGCTGCCGATAGGCATCACACTACCACCCGTGATGAGATTGGCGTGACGGGCGGCAACCTCCTCCAGCGGCCTGCCAAACAGGTCGGCAGGGTCACCACTGGCCAGCGGCGCGGCATTGGAGTCGTCCGGGACCCAAGCCGCGCTCGGACCAGCCCTGACATCCGGGTAGCCGTACCTGCCTACGAACAGTGATGGCGGGCTTGGTCCGACCAGTTCGCTGACCGAGCCGGATTGCACCACGGGGAGCCTGCCCCTAATGTCAGCAAGCAGAGGGCACGGGGAGATGCCACACATACCCCGAGTGCCCCGGCACTCGATGCACTCGGGAAACATCGGTATACAATCGCAATCGGATGCTCTTAGGCATACTGCTCTGCAAACGCGGCGAGGCGGCATTCAAAGGGACCACTCCGCTCCGGCAGACGGGGAGAGGGATGGCTCGGATTCCAGCGGTCATACTGCAGCATTTCATTGGCCTCTCGGACTACGAGCGCAGGCTGGCCATAGACAAGGCATCCAGAGAGCTCGGCATGACCGTCGAACAGATCGAGGCTGAGATCGAGAACTTCCAGAGCGGGGGCTTCAACCAGGATCAGCCTGTTGCAACCTCCCCGGTCGAAGCGCCGCGCAGGGAGTCGATTTTCAAGAGGCCGAAGAAGCAGAAAGAGGGTGGCCCGGAGTTCGTCGATGACTCCCACCGGTATCGATTCAGGTACGACCCCAGCGTAGTCGGAAAGGCCCGTCAAGATAAGGCGATTCAGGCCATCGCCTGTCCGCACTGCAAGGCTGCACTCGGAATCCCGGAGAAACGCCCGATCAGGGTAACTTGCCCTGCATGCATGATGGACTCGACCTTCGAGGACTGATTAGACGCCCCAGAATCGGTTCTCTCCAGTGATGCCCTCATCCTCAGTCACCGACTGCACGGCCGTCTTCAGTAGGTAGTACGCGAGGATTGCGAACACCGGCATCCCCCAAGTGTCCGAGACGCTCTGGTAGTCGAGGTTGAAGTCCGACCCTCCCATCTCAGTCAGTATGACCACCAGTGCGGCCTTGGCGAAGAAGTAGACCACCATGCCAAGACTGAGCAGCAACACACTGCGTCCGGTGAAGTTGCCCTCCTTCCACCTAAGCACGCCCAGAGAGAGCGCGAACGAGAATGCGGAGACGACGATCCACGTGAGAGCCTCGTTGATGGCGATGGCCCAGACGGCTATGTCCCTGTTCACCGCGTCGACGTTGAATTCGCTGCCCAGCCAGGCCACGTAACCGTCAATCTCGATGTTCGTGGCTGAGAACACCTGGTAGGCGGTGAGGATTGATAGGAGCACCGAGACGATCGAGAGGCCCCAGAGCAGGGACGACCATATCCCACCGGTGGCGCTCTCCCGCATGTCGATCATCAGGCGCTCAAGCTGCTGCTCCCATCCGAGCCCCTTGGCGAGCACCCAGATGCCGATGAACAGCGGCATCGCGCCGATGAGAGCGCCACCGCCCGGGATGATGAGGCCGAGACCAAGAATCATCAGGAAGATGGCGACAGGAACCAGCAGCTTAGCTCGCCAGCGCGGGTCGTCGATGGCCTTGGCGACGTAGTAGTAGGTACTCTCGATGCCCTTGGATTGCCTGACGATTACCTTCTCGACGTGATCGACGCGCACCCTCGAGGTGATTATGGGAAGCGAAGCCTCGTCATCCGCCCCGTCGGTGATCAGAACGGCTGAGTCAGGCTGGAACTCCTGGATGACCTCGTCCAGTTGCATCGCGATGGCCCGGTCGCTGCGCGGACCGACCCTGACATCGCCTGTCAGCAGGGCGATTTGTATCTCATCGTCGCCCTGAGCGTTCTCCACCAACTTGTCGTGGTGGTTCAGGGCTCCTAGGATGGCATTAGTGTCAGATTCCTCAGGGTCAGCTATGCCCAGTTTCAGTGCGGCCGTAAGAGTGGCCTTGCGACCGATGACGGGACCTCTGATGCCAGCCTTGACTCCGAGGTCATTGTCGCGGTCAACAGTCAATACGAGAGTCCTCACCATGCCTAATCATCCGGTATGAGCCGCGATGTAATGCTGGCCCATATCAAGAATTGGCCGACTCGGACTCGGACTCGGCGACTTCAGGCGCTTCCTCGGCCTGCGAACTCTCGCGGTAGCGGCTGCGCTGCTTGGCTCTAATGTACTTCAGTGGATGAGTCAACCACTCTTGGTCGCACAGCCTGTCATCACCCGGCTGCACAGGGCACCTAGCCGAGGTCTTCAGGGCGGCGCAGCCGTGTGGCGTGTAGTCACGCTCGTAGATCTGGTTCACCTGGTATGAGGTGGTGTCCGCGCTGTAGTCGGGGGCGTTGGCGAAGAATGAGCAGGTCTGTTCCTGCGACATCCCGATGGACTTCGAGAAGGCAGCTAGGAAGACCCTCCCGACGTGGTTCACATTGACTCCCTGATTCAGTTCGGAGACCGCCGATTCAAAGCACGGCGGCCAGTCCTCCCTGACCGCAGCCGTCATCGGCATCTCGGCCTCGACGCGCTCGGAGAGCAGCCCAGTGATGCGCTCGACCGGATCGGCGAACAGAGCCGCGAACTCCTCACTCATCCTGTCCATCCTGTCTGTGCAGGTCTGGTTCAGGTTCTCTCTAATCCTCTCCTTCAGCAGTCTCGCAGTACGCTGCCTGCTGCTCTCGCCCACAGCCGCGTCCATGCAAACCCATCCTCCGATGACCGGTCGGTTGGCCAGATGCCAATAGGTGCCAGAGATTCTTGGGCACAACTCGATGAAGTCAGCCATGGGGATCCAGTAAACCACTTCGTTGGAGCCCGAACCCCCCTCGCTTCTGATTCCTGACAGGTAAGAAGCCGCCAGCAGTTCAAAATTCTCCGTGTCCATGCCGAACAGCTGGTCGGCTCTGGTCGCCTCACCCTCTATCCACCGAGCCAACAGCCTCTCGTTGAAGGAGGCGCAGACAACCAGCATAGCGTGCAGGAACGAAAGCACCTCGGTCATCCTACCTACTTCGGTCGACAGGTCGACAGTGGTCGCTATGTCAGCGCCATCCTTGTGCATCACGCTGTCGAGCAAGCGCAGTCTGCCCCTGGTCCTGATGTCTTCCAACCAGGGCGCGTCAATCAGGTCCTCGACCGAGATGCCATTGCTCTCGAGCACTCTACGCATATGCTCCCTGCCTTGGGGCAGGAAGGGATAGCGGGCTAGCAGGACCTCGTCCTCCACCGACGGCAGTGCAAGCGGCATCGGCATTGGCAAGCAGTGGGCCGCGAGGGTTATTCAACACTCACCGTGCCCTTCTACTGGAGTGAGGCCAGATGGACAGACCGACCGACCTGCTTCCCGTTGACGACGAACTGCTCTCCATTCAGACGGAGGTCCGCGAGCACTTTGGATGGAAACTCGACGCCGACTCTAGCAGCGCCCAATCCATGCTCGAAGCGGTTGAGGCGTCGGAAATCGACGACTGGACCCGCCCGCGCAGGGCCGCCACCGTGGCGGGCCTGATTCGGAGGATGGTGCTCAGGCCCACGGAAGTCGCAGTCCTCGGCGCGGCCGTGGAGGCCGACGAGGTTCTGCAAGTGCTCGAGCGACCGGCCCTTCTGGTCGCAGCCGACGGTTCCGCAGGCGTCCTCTCGACGCTGCCTGACTCGACGGCGGAGCGAGCATGGTCGCGCCTAGCATGCATAGTCAGCGACGGTGACGGTGGCCAGGGGACTACCGAGGCGGTCAAGCGAGGGATACCGGTCTTCCTGCACGCCCACGGCGACAACCTCGCCGAATGGGAGTCACTGCTGGAGATAGCCGCAGAGGCACCAACACCCTCGCCTCTGGTGCTGACTCATCAGACTCCCGCATCGATTCCCGGCATGCACAATCCCGGAGGATTCACCGACGGGGACCGGGCCGCCTGCGTGATTCGCTCTATGGGTGTGCCCAAGGAGGCAATCACGATGCTGGGTACTAGGA
>CAZSPJ010000027.1:0-7388 GCA_964608795.1 uncultured Candidatus Poseidoniales archaeon
GTCCCGCGCATCGGCAACACCTCAATCTCGTGGCGCTACGAGTTCCGCAATCAGGACGACGTACTGTGTTGGACCTCGGATCAGGTCACCGTGTGCGTTGACATGAACGACGTCAAGCAGAAAGTCAGAGTCCCCGATTGGATGCGCGAGGGGCTGGCGAAGCTGGCACCCGCGTGACTACTGCCTAGGCCACTTCTTGGCAAGTGCTTTGCGCAGCGAGTCATCCATAGTCGCATCCCACCAGTTCGCATCACGCCAGACCGCGTACTTGCCGCGTATGCCCCGCATATCCGCACCGTCCAAGCGCGCCCCCTGTAGGTTCGAGAAGCTAAGCCTAGCCTTGATCATCTTGGCCCCGCGGAGATCGGCGCCATCCAGAGCCACTTTCGTCAGATTCACTCGCTTCAGCGAGGCGTCACGCAGGTCGCAGCCCGACAGGTTCGCTCCCTCAAGGTCAGCACCGTCGAAGATGGCGCGCCGCAAGTCGGCGCCTGAGAGATTGACCTCACGCAAATCCTGACCTATATGCGAGGTGTATGACAGATCCTTGACGGATTCAGACACGAACTCAACTCACAGAGACATTTTCTCGAGATGGTCGAGGCCAGCATCGGTGAGTATCACGAAACGGTTCTTCGCGGGCTGGTCACTCGGGTACTCGAGCAGCGCCGAACCACTCTCCAGCATCCTGTTGATGTACAACGACAGGTTCCATTTGTCGATATCTCCCTCGTCCCACTTCTCGCTCTGGACGATTAGACTCTTGATGTCCCTCGGGGGTGTGTCGGACTCCTTCTCAACCGACCTGAGGTAGTGGATGGCTGCGAGTATAACATCGCTCTTCTTGTCGATGCCGCAGGTGTCGATGAGGTGCCTGAAGGCAGAACCTCTCTCCGGAATGCCCGATTTTAGGGCCACTTCGCGAGCGCGCTCTATGGCCTCCTGTCTAGCTAGGCGTATCCTCGAGAGGGTGGATTGCCAGGTGTCCTGCTTGGTGATGTTGAGCCAGGCGTCGTTGACCTCGCGAGCCGAGCCAGAGAGGTCAATCTCTTCGGAACCGGCCTTGATGTAGATTCTGCCCACTCCGCTGCTGCCGACTCCGGTCATACAGGACCCGCAACGCTTCATCGGTGTTAATTTGTCGCCGCGTTCCTTTACAACGAGAACTGCTAATCACGACGATTCCGGACACTTTACCATAGTGGGATTCAATAATCCTCGTTGGGGGGGCAGTCCGATGGACGAGTACTCGAGTGGCGCCTACCCCCTCGTGCTGCACGCAGATGCGGACCCGAGTCGCTTGGGCGGCACCGCCATCTGCGGATTCTCCACTGTTGGCTCGGTAGGGGTCATCGCCACCTCACACCTCATCCAGACACTGGAGCTCAGTCCGATGGGTACGGTGATGCACCCCAAGTTCCCAGCCATAGCACTGATTCACGATGCAGTACCAAAGCACCCCGTGAGGGTGTACCAAGGCGAAGGCGTAGGGGTCTTCACTGCTGAGATACAGTTCCCCAGCGAGAATGACGTCTACTTCGGGGAGACCGTGATGGAGTGGTTCACCAAGGGGGGATTCGACCGGCTCATCGTAATTGACGGCGTGGTCAGCAACGATCTTGGAATCAAGGAGGACAGCGACCTTTGGGGCGTCGCATCCACTCAGGTGAGCCGCAACCAGCTCGACGATGCAGGCATCCAGCAGATTCAGCAGGGCATCGTCGCCGGCATCGCTGGCTATCTGATTGCAGAGGGCGAACGCAGAGGGCTGGATGTAACGGCCCTTCTGGCCGAGTGCAATCCGATGTACCCTGACGCGAGAGCCGCTCTGATAGCCGTCGAGGGGCTGAGCGAGTTGATGGACCGCGAGATTCCTGTGCAGGGACTACTCGACGACGCGCGAAACATCGAGGAGAAGGTCAGGGAGGCATTCGAGAGAGCCCAAGCGATGGCGTTGCCCGCTCCTGATGATGACGACGATGACGATGTCCCGATGGTCTTGTAACTAGTAGAACGGATTCGTCCCAGCTGCGTGGTCGGTAGCGTCGACGACCTCGGAAATCCCCGGTACGCCGTCCTTGATCATGACCTCGACGCCCTGCTTGAGGGTGACATCCACCATTCCGCATCCCTGGCAGCCCCCTCCGAAAGCGATGATGGCTTTGCCCGAATCTACACCAATCAGGTCGACATGGCCGCCATGTGAGGCAACTACCGGGTTGACCTCACTAGCGATGATATCGGCTACCGCATTAGAGAGTTCGTCCATCCACATTGGGTTCGGGTTGTCAAAGCTGAAACCACCTCCCATCAGCGTCTCCTTGTAGTCGAGCGTGGTTCCCTCGAGATACTGCGCACTCCTAGCTGCGACGAACACCTGCATGTCCTCAATCTGCAACTCTATGTCATCCTCCTTACGGTCATCGGAGCCGATGAACTGAAGGTCGTACAGAAATCCCTTGGGTCCCCTTCCGACGATCTCGACTCTGAGGACGAGCTCGCTTACCTCTTCTGCCTGCTCTGCGAACTGGTCCAGCATCTCACGCGCCTTCGTACTGATGTTCAGCATGGTGTTCGATAGCCGGCTGGCGCGGCCCTCTATTCAACCTGTTCGAGCGCAGGCAAGCCTCATCATCGAGACGCCCTACGCCGAATCGTGTTCGATTCCGGAGTGGTGGACAGACTGGGCAGACCGCTCAGGGACCTGCGGATATCGGTCACCGACAGGTGCAACTTCAGATGCAGGTACTGCATGCCCCGGGAGCGCTTCGGAGAGCAGCACACCTTCCTGCCGCGTCGTGCCTATCTCTCGTTCTTGGAGATTGAGAAGGTGGTGCTTGCCTGCAAGCCACTGGGTCTCGAGAAGGTCCGCATCACTGGAGGTGAGCCGTTGCTTCGACCCGATCTGCACGAACTCATCTCGAAGATCTCGGCTACTGGCGTGGAGGTCGCACTGACGACCAACGCGTCACTTCTATCCCAACAGGCCGCCAAGCTCGCCGAGGCTGGTCTAGACAGAGTCACCGTCAGTCTCGACGCCCTCGACCCCGAGGTGCATTCACAGATGACCGACAGCAGCACTCCCGTCGAGGCTGTGCTCGACGGTATCGATGCAGCCTTGGAAGCCGGACTCACTCCGCTCAAGGTGAACTGTGTGGTGCAGCGTGGAGTCAACGAGACCGAGGTGGCCCCGTTGGTTCGTCACTTCCGTGGTACAGGGGTCACAGTGCGCTTCATCGAGTACATGGACGTCGGTAGGACGAACGGCTGGCATTCGGGGCAGGTGGTACCCTCTGCGGACCTTCTAGCCCACCTGCAGGGCGAGTTCGATTTGACTCCGTTGGACTCCGAAAGGCCAAGCGATGTCGCCCGGCGATGGGCCCATGCTGACGGCTCTGGCGAAATTGGAGTTATTTCATCGGTCAGTGAACCGTTCTGTGGTGGCTGCGTTCGTGCGCGTCTGTCCGCCGATGGCATGCTGCACACCTGTTTGTTCGCCTCAGGCGGTCACGATCTCAGAGCTATCATCCACAACGGAGCTGAAGGCCCTGCCCTGAGCGATGCGATTTCGGCTATCTGGTCAAGGCGCGACGACCGCTATAGCGAGATTCGCTCCAAGGAGACAGCAGCCCTGCCTCGAGTCGAGATGTCCTACATCGGTGGATGAACCTCTCTTGAGGTCCCCACGACGACATCCCAAGGTGCATCGGTCCGGAAGGCTGGCTTGCCATAGTGCGCCACAGCCGCTCTGTGGCCTGCTCGGCGGAGTGCCTCCGCCATGACGCTGGGGCTGGGCGGTGAGCCTGAGCCGAGCCAACTCGCCAACTCGTCTACGAGGATGAGGTGTGGGGCATCAATGACTCCCGATTCCTCCGAGATGTGCCTGACGCTACGAGCCACCCTCCTGCGCTCGTACTCGAAATCCCGCTCTGTCCAACCAACCGGATCGTCCTCGATGGTGCTGGGACCGCATAGTTTGAGGGCGCGCTCCTCAGTCATCGACGCCATCGCCTCGGTTTGGCCCACTGGACCTGTCCACATCGGTCCGGAGATGCGCTTGTCGGAGCGGTCAACGGGGTGGGAGAGCGGAAGAAAGCAGTGCATTGGCAGCGAGTCGAGCGAAGTCTCTGGCTGTAGGCCGGATTCGATAGACGAGGAGATCTCCTCAGCGGTAGGGCAGGCCACCCTCCACCCGAGTGAGCACTCGACATCGTTAGCACCCTCCACACTGCGCAGAACACGTACCGAGACTCTGAGGTGGTGAGACTCCCATATCGAGAGAAGCGGCTCGATCGAGCGTTCGTGCCGGGCGGCAGTTCTGGCTACTGTCGCCAGTAGCACCCTTAGACCGGAGTCGTGTGCCAAACCATCAGTTCTCACACGCGCCCCATAGCGGCGCAGTAAAGCGTTTTTCGAAGAGCCAGTCAGGGCAGCACTATCAGTGGCACTAATCTCGGCAATACCTCTTCTAGCCAGTGACTGGATTGCGGTGTCGAGGAATGGGAGAGGGGTTCCGTAAGGGTCGATGTCGACCCAGTGCCGCCCGTGCTCCAGCACACTCTTGCGCAGATCGCCCAGATGCGGCAGCAATTCGCCTTCTCCGTGCTCCGGAGGAAACTCCTCATGGCAGCGCATGGCCCAGTTGAGAGCCACCGGGTCCATGTCCCCCATCGTAGCGCTGATGCGGGCCGCGCTCTTTGCCGGCAACTCGTTCAGCCAGCGCCTGGCCCGCAACCCAGTGGCCGACAGTCCATCCAATGCGTAGATTGAGCCATCCCCCAGCAGTCCCGCCTCGATGCAATGCTGCAGCAGAAGCACGCTACGAGTCCGACTCCCAGACATCGCTGGATTGTGAAACACAACACCCTGCCCCTTCGCAGCCGGCCCCGTCCCCGATTCGCTCGGATCACGAGCCAGCCTGCATAGGGTGCGCCCCTCGCGGTGCAACACGCCGGGCCAGCCCTCGGGCTCCGTAGCATCCATGCTGGCCCGAGACGATTATCGCACAAGGCATTGACGACTGCAAGCCTCAATCAGTAGTGCTCGAAGACGATGCTCGAATCAGCATGAGTCACCCTTCTGCCGTCGTCGTTCACCAAACCCACCCTGCGGGTTCCCGGAAGTCTCTCTGACAACCACTGTGCAACCGCCTCAGCAGCGTCTTCTGACACAGCCAGCACCATCCCCATCCCCATGTTGAAGGTTCGATGCATCTCCTTACTGCCGACGGAGCCTACATCTGCTATCCAGGAGAACTCGGGATGCACCGGCAGAGGATCGTCGATGTGCCAGCCGAGACTGTCATGCAGCCTGAGCAGGTTGGACAGACCACCTCCGGTGATGTGAGCCATAGCCTTGAGGTCCCCAGACGAGCAAGGCCCCTTCTCTTCCCTACATGCAAGCACTAGGTCGACGAGAGGGTCGACGTAAATCCTAGTCGGATTCAGCAGGACTTCGCCCAGAGTGACCTTCTCGTCCCCCGCCCACCTAGTTATCCGACCATCATCACCGACATCGAACGGGGCAGTCCCTTCGAGGGGTGCGCCCGAGCGCCCGAGCACCGCTCTGACCAAGCTGTAGCCGTTGGAGTGGATGCCGCTGCTGGGAAGCCCAATCAGAACATCACCTGACTCAAGACCGTCCCCGGTGATAGCGTGCCCCACGGGGAACCAGCCGAGAGCCGTTCCAGAGAGGTCGAGCTCGGTCACGATTCCTGGTAGAGTGGCCGTCTCGCCTCCAGCAAGCGTCACTCTGGCCAGCCGGCACCCATCAGCAAGTGAGGATCCCAGCGCTGAGTGCACCTTGGGGTCAGTCTCAGGGACGGCAATGTAGTCGACGAAGGCGAGCGGTTCTGCGCCAACGCAGATGAGGTCGTTGACGTTCATCGCTATGCAGTCGATGCCCACTCCTTGCAACCATCCTAATTGGCTGGCCAGTTGCAGTTTCGAGCCCACCCCGTCGGTCGCCAGAGCGAGTCGTGAATCACCGAACTCGACGATGCCCCCGAATCCACCGGGCAGGGGGACTGGAGCGCCCTTCTGGCCCGGTGCCCTAACCGACGAACCGAGAGCATCCACCAGACTGGCTATCGCACGTCCCTCAGCATCGATGTCGACTCCGCTGGAAGCGTAGTCCATAGAATCCCCTCCCACAGCCCTGCGGAGAGGCAGCACCCCATCATCCTCACTATCGGCTAATCACTTGCAGTACAGCGAAAACCGCAATAACAGCCATTTTTAGGCCATTTTTATCGACCAATCGGTTTACCTACGGTAATAATCGCGAATATCTATAACGGGTACACATGGTCGCGCCGCCACTGGAACGTGAATACGTTATGGAAAACAAGAAAATAATTGCAATGATGCTTACCCTGAGTATGCTGGCGGCTGCGTTCGCTGGATGCCTAGGGGGAGATGATGAGCCCGAGCCAGAGCCCGAATGGTCTCTGACCGCTGCTCCAGATGTCAACCCTGTATGGGTTGAGTCTGGATGGGACCCCATTATCCCCAACCTGAATGCCGGCGAGATGTGCGAAGCTATCATCTCGGCGATGACGAAGACGGACGAGCGCGACCAAGTTGTCGACTTCACTAGGGCCTACTACACAAGTAGCCAGGGTGTAATCGGTGGCTCCGGTGCTGCAGCTATTTCTGCCGTTGGCGACCTGAACATGGCGGGCACGACAATCGGACTACAGTCTGGGACAACCTCAGACCTGTACGCTGCCGATAATCTAGCCGCAGCCACAATCAGCGCTTACGAAGACTTCCCGTCAGTTATCGCCGCTTTGAATAACGGCGACGTGGATTACGCCATGGGAGACGCACCTGTTCTGTCTCTGGAGGGCGACCTTATGGTCACCTTCTCGGACGAGAACTTCGGTCTAGCCATCCGTGAAGGCTCCGGAGAGCTTCAAGCTGCTCTGGATGTCGCTATCGGCGCTGTTGTCGCCTCCGGAGAGTACGACGCCATTTACGGCGCTTGGTTCGACGGAGCTGTCACTCTTGCTGATGACACAACGGCTGACACTGCTACAGCATACCCGACCCCCTCTGAGGGAAGCGACCTGACAACGGTCCTTGAGTCCGGAGATCTGAGGCTGTGCACTGACCCGTTCTACCCGCCGTTCGAGAACTACGACGCTGACGGCAATGTGGAAGGCTTCGACGCTGACATGGCTGACGCCATCGTCGACGAGATCGCAGCCCACTACATGGGAACGGACAACCCGATGTTCCAAGCACCTGTCTCAGCGACCACCAAGATTGGTCTGCTGAACCCGCTGACTGGCCCGATTGCAGTCTACGCACCGCCCTTCACGGTGGCTGCGCAGATGGCTATCGCTGACCTGAATGCTGCGGCTGCGAGTGTAGGAGTTGACATGA
>CAZSPJ010000028.1:0-7330 GCA_964608795.1 uncultured Candidatus Poseidoniales archaeon
TATCGCCCGGGCGCGAGCGGGTCAAGGTGATATGGCCCTTGAAGTTCGTGGGAGCGTGGACGGAAGCGAGCCCGCCAGTGTGCTAGAGGTGATGCGTCAGCAGTGGGCCTCTATGGTGAGTATGGGGGGCATGTTCGTCGGCACGATTCTGCTGGGCCTCAGTATCCAGCCGGCTTACGATTTTGACGAAGTCAGAGCCTTTGGGGCCGAAGGTGCGTCAAAGGGTGGCTATGTCGCATTGGAGTTGTTATTCATCATGATTTTCACGGTGTTGATTATCTGGTTGGCGCGAAAGGGCCTAGATTTCATTATCAAGGCCATCGTGATGTTCGCTCTGTGGTTCAGCCTGTTCTACGCCGTGCAGCCCTATTCGGCGCTTCTATGGTGGTTAATCGGCATAGGTTCTGTGAACTTGGTGTTCGGAAGTACCGTGGTCATCAGCACAGCACTGATGCTGCTTCTGCACCTGTACCCGGAGTGGTATGTAGTCAACACCGTCGGTGTACTCGTCGGTGCCGGAGTCATCACGCTGATTGGGGTTTCATTCGTTCCCGTACTCATCATCGCTTTCATGATCGCTGCTGCCGTATACGACCACTGGGCGGTCAACAGTAGCAAGCACATGCTCGAATTGGCTGACACGATGATCAAGAACAAACTCCCAGTGCTGTTGGTTGCCCCTAAAGAGAGGGGATATTCTTTCATCGAGGAAGACGACCAAGTGATGCGTAGTGAGAAACCTGAAGATATGGACTGGGATGACCCATCCCCTCACATCAAGCCGGAGAGCGGTGGCAGGGATGCGCTGTTCATGGGCTTGGGCGATGTCATATTCCCTGGTATGCTGGTAATCTCCTCTGTATCCTTCCTGCCCGAATGGGGGCCTGAAATCGGGACAATCTTCGGCACCATGCACGCAGGCCCTCTGGTTGTCGGCCTAGGGACGCTTTTCGGTGGCCTCTGCGGCTACGTGGCACTGATGGCTCAGGTCGCCCGAGGCGAGGCGCAGGCCGGACTGCCGCTTCTCAACGGCGGCAGCATCCTCGGCTACCTGATATCGGGAGTCATTGCAGTCGGCCCGGCCGCCCTGTGGCAAGACATCTCGTTCCTGTGAACTCAACGGCCGATTGGTTGAAGGGTCGCTGACCAGCCCTAGGGGCTGGTCGCAATGCTAGACATCAGCATGTTCAGAGAGCACTCTGAGGTCATCAGGGCTGACCACGACAGGCGCGGCCTGACTCACGAGGGCATCGACGAGGTCATTCGCCTCGACGAGGAATGGCGCAGAGCCAGATACGATGCCGACCAGCTCAGGAAGGCCCGCAACGAGGCTGCTAGAGGAATCGCCGGTGCCAAGAAGTCGGGCGATTCGGCGGCGGCCGATGCGATAATGGCCGAAGTGGCCGACATCGGCGCGAAAATCGACGAACTGGCAGAGCGCTCGGACGAATGCTTAGCGCAGCGTGACGCCCTGAGGATGAGTATACCCAACATCCTGCACGCCGATGTGCCGATTGGCGAGGACGATCAGAAAAACACACTCCTCAGCATGCACGGCGAGAAGCCCGAACTGGGCTTCGAGCCGCGCAACCACAATGACCTGATCGAGATGAACGGCTGGGTCGACCAGGCGCGCGGTGCCAAGGTCGCTGGCAGTCGCTTCTACTTCATGCAGGGCGACCTAGCAAGGATGGAGATGGCGCTGCAGCAATACGGTGCGGACTTCCTGATAGGCAGGGGCTACACGCTTGTGCAACCTCCCCTGATGATGAACCGCGAGGCCTACGAAGGCGTCACCGACCTCACTGACTTCGAGACTGTGATGTATGGAGTCGAGCCGGACAAGTACTACCTCATCGCGACCAGTGAGCACCCTCTCACCGCGATGAGGATGGACGAGATCATCGAACCGGCCGAGTTGCCCATCAGGCAGGTCGGTGTCTCGGCCTGCTTCCGTCGCGAGGTCGGAGCGCACGGCCTGGCCGACAGAGGCATCTGGCGGGTTCATCAGTTCACCAAGGTAGAGCAGATCGTAATCTGCCATCCAGACGACTCATGGGACCATCACGAGGAACTGTTGGGTAACGCTGTGAATCTGTGGGACAGTCTCGGGCTGCACTACCGGGTGGTTAACATCTGCACCGGTGACATGGGCACGGTGGCGGCGAGGAAGTACGACCTCGAGGCGTGGCTGCCAGGTGCGGACGCATACAAGGAGGTCGTCTCGTGCTCGAACTGCACCGACTACCAATCCAACCGCCTGCGCATGAGGTACAGGACCACTGAGGGCAACGAGGCAGTACACACGCTGAACTCCACAGCCATCGCGACCAGTCGGGCGCTGGTGGCTATCCTCGAGCAGAACCAGCTCGAGGACGGGCGGGTGTCAATCCCCGAGACCCTCAGGCCATACATGGGTGGTCAAGAGATCTTGGAGTCGCTTCGTTGAGTCGTCGCTTCACTGCGGCGCTTCATCCTTACAAGTAGTGCCACTATCAGTATCACGACGAAGGCTGAGATGAACGGTATCAAGATGGCGATTAGCGTTAGGGCCACGCTGGCGACGTTCTCGCCTGTGGCCACAGCCGAGTTGCCCAGTCCGAAGGTGAAGGTCGAACTCAGGCTGCGAGTCGCGACTGTGGCTGACTGGATGGTGGCAGCCACTCCTCCACCAGCCACAATGGCGACCGCCCACTGAATTATTGGATCGGTTCCCTCGAGGACAATTGCCGTCATCGCTACTCCAGCAAGGATGGAAGCAGGTGTTGCTACAGTGTCGAGGGCGTTGTCTATCCATGGTGCGTAGAAGCCCGCGAACTCGGCCACGGTGGCTATCCCTAGGACCACGATGGCCAGTGTGGAGGTGAAGAACTCAAACTGAGTTCCCACGAGGTCAAGTTCGAGGAACCAGACGATGTCGAGCCGGGCCGCCACAGATAGCAAGAATGGAGGTAAGAACACCCTGAAACCGGAAGCCGCTGCTAGGCTTATCCCCATCAGGGTAGCCATGATTACGGCGGTCGCCTCCATGTACAGCCGACCTCGGAGCTCGATATTAACCCAGACCCGGCCTCAATCCCCGATTTCAACAAGTGTTGCTCCCATCTCCACTCGGTCGCCCACCGAATAGTGCAGCCTTGTAATCTCACCCGCGCGCGGCGCTTGGATACGATGCTCCATCTTCATCGCCTCCATAACCATCAGGGCCTGTCCCTCGCGGACCCTCTGGCCCTGCTTGACAAGGATCTCCAGTATCGTGCCTGGCATCGGCGCTGATAGTCCGCCTTCAACTAAATCAGTCTCAGCGCTGCCGGGCTCGTGCATGTGCACCACGTGGATTCGCCCGTCGAGGTGGATCCACCAGTCGTCTCCGAGCTTCGTAACGTGGGCGAGGCGCGGCGCTCCGGCAATCTCCACTCTGAGCCGCCCGTGCTGATCGTCACGTGAGATGCTGACATCGGGAGTATCGACTGCGAGGCCGTCGAGATTCAGGGAAGATAGGCTCAGGGAGCCCTCTGAATCCAGTACACTGGCGGAGTACCGCCCTGTGCCATCTCCTACACTCCACTCCATCTTGCACCTCAGGGGAACGACCTCGTCAGGGTCCTGAACGGATCTCCGGGATGCCCTGTGTGCTCGTCTAACACTCCTAATCCACCATCGGAAGGAGCTCGTTCGAGCCCGAGCCTCTGAGCGGCACAGGCAACTGCCACTAGGACTGCGGGATTAGCTTCGGCGTGTGAGAATCCGGAGATGCCGGAGGAATCGAGGAAGTCAGTTGTCACGCTGCCGCTGGCGAAAGCGTGGTGGGCAGCGGCATCGCGCAGGAAGCCGATGTTGGTCGTGACTCCGAGAGCGATGAGGTCAGAGAGGGCGGTATCGAGCCTGCGCAGGGCTGCTCGGCGCGTGGGCGCGTGAACGATTAGTTTGGCGAGCATGGGGTCGAAGTCGATGGTGATGGCGTCTCCCTGCCTCACTCCTGAGTCGACCCTGATTCCAGGACCCTGTGGGGCCTTCCACGTCGCTAGACGTCCAACGCAGGGCAGGAAGCCGCGCGATGCGTCTTCGGCGTATACACGCGCTTCGATTGCGTGTCCACTGATGCCGACGTCAGCCTGAATGATGCCCAGAGGCAAGCCAGCGGCGACTTCGAACTGCTTGAGGACTAGGTCGATGCCAGTAGTCATCTCCGTGACAGGGTGCTCGACCTGTAGTCGGGTGTTCATTTCGAGGAAGTAGAACTCGCCCTTCGCAGACAGCAGGAACTCCACTGTACCAGCCCCCTCGTAGCCGACCGACTCTGCGGCCTTGACGGCAGCAGCACCCATGGCCTGCCTGAGTTCGTGATTTACTACAGGCGAGGGAGCCTCCTCGATGACCTTCTGATGCCTGCGCTGCAGGGAGCAGTCTCTCTCATTGAGATGGATGCAGTTACCGTGCGAGTCGGCCATGATCTGGACTTCGATGTGCCTCGCACCGGTGAGAAACCGCTCGACGTAGATGGTGCCATCACCGAAGGCCGCTGAGGCCTCGCGCGAGGCAGCTTCGTACTCGGTCCTGAGCATCTTAGGCTCCTGCACTGCCCGCATCCCCTTTCCTCCACCACCGGCGCTGGCCTTGAGCAGTAGGGGGTATCCCACTCGAGCAGCGCAAGCCGCCAGAGCACCGAGGTGGTCCGCACCGTCGGGGACGGTCAACTCCTCTCCCGGAATCACCGGCACGCCAGACTCAATCATCCGGATTCGTGCCGATATCTTGTCGCCCATTGTCGAGATGGCACCCGGCGGAGGGCCAATCCAGACCAGCCCCGCTTCGATAACAGCGCTGGCGAAGTCGCTTCGCTCGGACAGGAAGCCGTAGCCGGGGTGAATCGCGTCGGCACCGCTGCTGAGAGCAGCGGAGATAATCGCCTCCGAGTTCAGATAGGTGTCAGCGAGGGTCTCACCGGAAATGTGGACGGCCTCGTCGGCCACCTCAACGTGCAGCGAGCCTGCATCTGCGTCCGAGTATACCGCCACGCTGCCGAGACCAGCTTCTCTGGCGGCCTGTAGCACCCTGACTGCTATCTCGCCCCTGTTTGCGACAAGTACCGTCGAGAAGGGGCGAGGAGCGCTGCTGAATGGGTCTGCTGTCATGCTCAACCGTCCTGATCCTCCGGTGACCAGGCCGGTGGTCGGCGGTCGAGGAACGCTGACAGCCCCTCTTGGCCCTCGGGTGAGCTTCTCATCTCGCTGGTCTTGTCCAGCGTCCACCTGCGTAGGTCCTCTTCGGTGCCGCGCCAGTTGTCGAGGGTCTGAGCGAGATTCTTGGCCTCAGTGACCGCCACTGGTCCTGTGCTCATCACCGTCGCGATAGCGGCGTCGACCATCTCATCGGCCTCCTCCATCGAAATGGAGACCTGGTCTGCCATTCCGATGTTCAGAGCCTCGTGCCCATCGAAGCGCCCCGCGAGCATGGCTAACCGACGGAACTGGGCGCTTCCCACACGGCGGTAGACGTATGGCCCGATCACCGCTGGCAGAATCCCCAGCTTCGCCTCGGACAGGGCAATTCTCGAGCTGTCAAGGGCGATGACGTGGTCTGAGCAGGCGATGAGCCCAGCGCCGCCTCCCAGTGCGACTCCCTGAACGGCGGCTATGGTGAAACAAGGATGCGCCCACAGGCTGTTGAACAAGCGGTCGAGGCGCTCGGAGTCGGCACGGTTCTCCTCCGGGCTCTTGACCCCGGCATCGCGCATCATGTTGATGTCGGCTCCTGCGCAGAAGTGCCGTCCAGCACCTCGAAGGACCAGTACTCGTAGATACTCGGCGCCATCATGGTCGCGCAGCGAGCCGGTTCTGCCTACCGAGCGGAGCGCTGTCCAATCTAGGATGTCGTTGATCTCGCTGATCAATTGCACATTGAGCGCGTTGTAGACGTCGCTTCGCTCCAGAGTGAGGGTGGCGACCGAGGCGTCGATGCTCAACGAGCAGAGTTCCGCAGAGGGTTTTACATCGCTCATCCTCATCATATCACATCCTGAAAACGCCGTAGTCCTGGTCCGGCATAGGGGCATTGAGGCTGGCCGATATGCACAGCCCGAGCACATCGCGGGTGTCACGTGGGTCAATCACTCCGTCGTCCCAGAGCCGGGCTGTCGAGTAGTACGGGTTGCTCTCGTTCTCATACTTCTCGCGAATCTCATCAGGATCGGTATTGCCCACTGAGGAGAGTACGCTGGCGGCCTGCTCGCCGCCCATCACTGATATCCTCGCATTTGGCCACATGAACAGGAAGCGCGGGTCGTAGGCGCGCCCGCACATACCGTAGTTGCCAGCTCCGTGCGAGCCGCCGATGATGACTGTGAACTTGGGAACAGGGACGCAGGAGACTGCTGTGACGAGCTTGGCACCGTCCTTGGCGATGCCCCCGGCCTCGGCGTCACGGCCGACCATGAAGCCTGAGATGTTCTGCAGGAACACCAGCGGGATGCCGCGCTGGCCGCACAGCTCGACGAAGTGGGCACCTTTCAGTGCCGACTCGGAGAACAGTATTCCGTTGTTAGCGACAATCCCGACCGGGTAGCCGTGGATCCTTGCGAAACCACAGACCAGTGTGTTGCCGTAGCGCTGCTTGAACTCATGGAAGCGCGAGCCGTCAACGACTCTGGCGATGACCTCTCTGACATCGTAGGGCGTCCGGTTGTCGGTGGGTATGACTCCCATCAGATCCTGTGGGTCATGGGCCGGCTCCTCGGGCTGCGAGGCGTCGAGCCTGTGCTTGGGGTCGACGTTCAGATTCTCGACCACGCTGCGCACCATCCTCAGCGCCTCTGGCTCGTCCTCGGCGAAGTGGTCGGCCACCCCTGACTGCCTAGTGTGCAGGTCGGCTCCACCGAGGTCCTCCGCCGAGACCTCCTCTCCTGTGGCTGACTTGACCAAAGGGGGGCCGGCAAGGAAGATGGTGCCATTGCCCTTGACGATGATTGACTCATCGGACATCGCCGGGATGTATGCGCCGCCGGCGGTGCACGAACCCAGTACGGCGGCGACCTGTGGAATCCCCTTGCTCGAGAGGATTGCCTGATTGCGGAATATCCGTCCGAAGTGCAGCTTGTCCGGAAAGACCTCGTCCTGCATGGGAAGGAAAGCCCCTCCCGAGTCAACGAGGTAGATGCAGGGCAGGTTGTTCTCCTCGGCTATCTCTTGGGCCCTGACGTGCTTCTTGACCGTCAGTGGGTAATACGAGCCGCCCTTGACGGTGGCGTCGTTGGCAACGAACACGCACTCCTTTCCGTGCACCACTCCGATTCCGGTGACGATTCCGGCCGAGTGCGCTCTGCCGTCGTACA
>CAZSPJ010000029.1:0-7159 GCA_964608795.1 uncultured Candidatus Poseidoniales archaeon
CCGTCGTCGTTGAGGTCGGCGTTGTCACCAACGCCGTCGCCATCAGTGTCGACAGTCTCGTACGGGTCTTGTGGGAAGGCGTCGTCGACGTCGAGCACTAGGTCGTTGTCGTCATCAGTGTCAGCGTTGTCGCCGATGCCGTCTCCGTCAAAGTCCGCCCACTCGTTGGGATCCTCTGGGAAGGCGTCGTCTACGTTGTCGTAGCCGTCACCGTCAACGTCAGCGTCAATCGGGTCGCAGATGCCGTCAAGGTCGGAGTCCACCGGTATGGAAGTGACCTCGAGCGGGTTCGACAGGCACTCTATCTCGACATCGTCGGTGAAGCCGTCGTTGTCATCGTCGTCGTCAGCGTTGTCGCCGATTCCGTCCATGTCGTTGTCGGCCCACTCGCTCGCGTTGAACGGGAACCTGTCGTCGTTGTCGAAGTAGCCGTCGTTGTCGTCGTCTGGGTCGAGCACGTCGCACATGGTGTCGTTGTCGAAGTCACTAGGGAAGTCGTTGGCGTCCCACGGATCGGTCAGGCAGTCGACCTCGTCGGTGTTGATCCAGCCGTCGTTATCGAGGTCATCGTCCGAGTTGTCGCCGATGCCGTCGCCGTCGCCGTCAGAGCTCTCGTTGGCGTCCTCTGGGAACGCGTCTTCAGAGTCAATCACGCCGTCACCGTCGGTATCCGAGTCCAACAGGTCGCAAATGCCGTCGGCATCGGTGTCCTGAGGCACGCTGGTATTGTCGTACGGATCGGTGCCGCACGCGAGTTCCATAGTGTTGTACCATCCGTCACCATCAGCATCAAGCGTGAAGAACGAGACTGTGACGTTGTAGTCAATGCCATCCGCGCCCGGGTAACTAGTAGCAAACCAGTTTCTGACTCCTATCATATTTATGTCATCACCGAAATATTCGGTTGATGAGTTAGTAGTCCAACACATAGGATTCAATGCGAAATATACCATGGTGTTGATGGGGAGCGGATTACCGTCCGCACCATATAGGTCCAGGATTATCAGTACTGTACCATATCCTCCACCGGTGCCGTATTGTGTACCATCATGTTCCACACAAACCTCGTATCCGTAGTTTACTGGGACATCGAATGTGTACCTATCGGTTGTGTCTACAACAGGGTGATTCCAACCTGTGAACTCGAGCGTCTCGCTAGCAGTTACGTTGTTGAAGTCGTTGACGTGGACTGCGTCACCCCGGCCAGGTCCAGCGTCGGTGCCTGAGTTGGCATCGTTCTGAACACCGCCCTCAAGCTCGCTGAGAGGCAGGAACTGGAGGTCCATTGTGTAGGTGAAGTCGGTGAAGCCGAAGCCGTAGATCCCGATGGTCAGCCAACCGCCGTTGAGCACCCAGAGACCGGAATGGCCTGTTGTCTCGCCGGTATTGCTGTACTGCTGAGAGACAAAGTAAGCCGGATTCGAAGGATAGCCGCAAGGCAGTGTCTGAACCTGGCACTTGTACATGTAGGTGTACAGGTAGTAGGTCGTCTGAGGGGTCCATGTGACGTTCATCGACAGGTACTTGCCTGGCGGAACTACGATGTTGTAGTAGTCGTTCATGTCCCACTGCTGGTCCTTCCATCCCGTACACACGCCGCCGGTGTCGTTGGCATCGCCATTGGCGTCAATCTGCGTGCTGTCGTTCAGCCACGTGTTGCCGCCTGGGTTGGTGTAGATGTTGTCGGAGGCGTCGACGCCGGTACCGCAGTCGTCGTGCGGAGCGCCGGGCTCGTTGTCCGGGGTGATCATCGTCATGTCGACGGTGTACTCACCGCCGCCCATCGTGTCGTAAACTCGGATGTAGACGGACTGGCCGCCGTACGTGTAGCCTATCGAGCACGAGAGCTCGCCCTGAACGCTCGAGGACGAGGCTCCACAGGCCGAGTACATGTAACCGGTCGGACTCAGGTACATGATGTACAGATAGAGCCAGTTCTCCTCGGGGAAACTCAGTTCGACCTGCAGGGCGTAGTTGTTCGGCAGGTACATCTCGTAGTGGTCGTATCTGTCCCAACTGTCGTGTGCCCAGCCGGTGAAGGTCTGGTTCATCGACTGTATGCCCAAGGCGTCGTAGCCGTAGGTCGAGTCGCCGCCGTCCTGTCCGGTTCCGGCATCGTTGGGGCTGGAACTCTGAGTAGGCTCCACCGTCTGGTCGTACAGTGAGTACTCGACGGTGTAGTTCAACTCCCAGTCCTCAGCAGAGTCGTACTGTCGGACCTGCAATACTACCTGAGAGGCGGTACTGAGTGAGTTGATCCATGTGAACGAGTTGTTGGTAGACAGGGCATGCGGATTGCGGATTGTCGATGTGCTGCCGTAGATGTAAGAGCCAGTGGCCGTGTACATGTAGAACCAGAGGTGGTTGAAACCGTAGATGGAACCTCCGCCTCCGTCGTCTGCACCCCAGTCAAGCCGGGCCCACACGCCGTAGTTTGCTGGCACGTCGATCAGGAAGTAGTCATACGGGTCGTAAGCCGCGCAGACCATCCCGGTGAAGGTGGCGCTCATCCCCAGTGAGGTGATGTTGGTGGCATCAGCGCTCGAGTCGCCGCCGTCCTGTCCGGTTCCGCCGTCGTCCTGGACCCAGCAGGGTGGGTCCTCGGATGGCTCAAGCTGTAACCACAGGATGTATCCCGCAGATGGGTCTACGCTTCCCCAGTACCAGTACTCGACCTTGACGAACAGGGTCTGGCCGGCATAGGCGGCACCCAGATCGATGTACTCGGGGTTGTCGTACCAGGAGTAGTCGATTGTGCCCGTGCCGTCGCCGCTCGAGTACACGTACAGGTCGAGGTCGGCATTGGCGTCCCAAGACAGGGTGATGTTCGCGGCGAAACCGTCCGGTATCTGTATCACCCACATGTCAGTGAGATCGGTGGTTCCGACGATGCCCGACTTCATGTCGTCCATGTCGAAGGCGCTGCCTGTCAGTAATCCGGTGTAAGAGCCTAACGATTCGGCTACCGTGAGTAATATTCCCCCATCTCCGAAGGTGTCAGTGGCAGCTAAAGTCCAAGTGCCTGCACCTGAATAAGTGCCTAGGTTACCCGCGGAGTAGCCGGCTAATGAGCCAACAGCCCATGAGTAGGACGTGCCGTTAGGAGCAGTCAGGGTGACTGCGGTCTCGAATGGGCACCAGTAGTCGCACTCGTAGTCGAGTCCGACCTCTTGGCCCGCTATCAGGTCGAAGGTGTCAGATATCGAGGACCACGAGACGCCGGATGGGCTGCCTCCGGCTCCCCAGTAGTAGCCGCCTCCAATTTCAAGCAGGGGCGCTCCAGTGAGGGGCGTGACGGTGTCGCCGGGCATTCCATTGTCGCCTGGCCAAACGGTGATCTCGAGCTGGTACTCGTCATTGCCGGTGTAGTAGTAGCAGTAGTAGCAGTTCGTTATGATCATCATGGGCTCCCCAGCGAGGTCGTGCGGGAAGGTGATGTAGTTGTCGTACGAGGCTACCGTGAAGTAGCAGTACGGAGGCGAGACGGCGCCGTTGTTGTTGCCGTTCATGGTGCTCATCGACAGTGACCCTGTGGTAGAGTAGTAGCAGTAGCCCCACGAGCCGCCGTAGGTCGACTGTGGGTAGTAGTAGTAGCCCAATGCGCTGGTCGGCCCGATAGCGAGGCGGTGGGCGTAGTTGTCGTAGGTGCCCTGACCGGTGTGGTTCCAGGAAAGGGTTGCAGTGACACCGTATCCTGGTGGTGCGTCGATAATGAACATGTCAACGGCTGCGTCGGACTGGTAGTCGTACGCAGTGTTGGTGTGTGACCCAAAGTAGACATTCGTTTCATTCGCCCCGTTGAAATCGAAATCTCCCGTCAGGTTGATCGCATCTGCATAGTATCTCCCAGCGTCAGTACCCCGACAAGCGTCATGGCCCGAACATTGACCACCATTGATGGTCCCTTCCATTCTTACCTTGGAATCCTGTAATTCGGGCGGTTCCGTCTGAGCATCAAGCAGCGGCAGTGCGATGGACGCAATCATTAGTATGGCTAGACAAATCGAACGGGGGGCATTCTCATTCATGGGTGTCACTAACGTGCATCAGGCAATGTAAGTGATATAATCATGTCGTTAGATGCTCGTTTCACCCCCCTAAGGGGTGGGTTTGGTAAAACGCTTCCTAAGTGGCTGTTTTGGTGAGTGTGGGCCGATAATCACAATTTCGCACCGGAAACTAACATTTCTGGAGGTACTCAGCCGGTGCAACATCGCTATTGCTTAATCCAACTGTCATCGTCCTGCCTGACCCACGTCCCGCACTCCTCACCGACATACTGCATCGGCTCGGTCTGAACGTAGTCGCCTCCATCAGGCAGATCCTCCCAGCTGTCGGCCCGGACAGGGCCCTCCGGCTCAGCATTAGCCATGCCCTCGAATCCAGGAGGTGGTGGTGGTGGTTGCCTCTCGAACTTGGGCGGTGGCGGAGGGATGGTTTCTGGCTCTGGCTCACCCTCGCCCTCAGGCTCGGTCTCAAGCAGTGTGATAATCTCAGACTTCTTGAACTTGGAGAATCCCGAAAAGCCACGCTCGCTGGCCATCGCCTTCAACTGGACAACTGTGAGATTGGAGAGGCTAGGCTCCTCGGACTCAGGCTCGGTCTCGGGTTCCACCTCGGGTACCTCAATCTCAGGGAGTTCGGGAGGCATCTCTAGCGGTTCAGGAACAGGACTCGGGGTGGACAGCGGAGGCAGTGGTGTGTCCTGCCAATCTGAGGCTGCTTCCGGAGAACTGCTGTATCTCCTGTAATCATCGTCCTTCCATGACTCATCGGTCTGGCCCTTGCGACGGCCCATGGTGAAGGCCACCGAGCCTCCAATCGCTGCTAGGATAACCAGCACTATCAGAGCGGTCATCAGCGGGTTGAGCTTCATGTGGTCGATGATGGACAGGGGGTTGGCGTTGTCACCCAACCCGTCGCCGTTGCGATCCTCCCACTCAGTGGAGTCGAGCGGGAAGACGTCATTCAAATCACCCACATCGTCGTTGTCGTCATCGGCGTCGATTACATCGCACGAACCGTCGCCATCGGTGTCAGTGGGCACGGAAGTGCTGGACAGAGCGTCAGTCAGGCATAGTGCCTCGATGGTGTCGGGCCAATCGTCACCGTCGTCGTCGTTGTCGGCGTTGTCGCCGGTGCCATCGCTGTCGGTGTCCTTGGTCTCGCTCGGGTCGAATGGGAATGCGTCGTTGATGTCGAGGACCATGTCGTTGTCGTCGTCGATGTCTAGGGGGTCGCATATCCGGTCACCGTCGAAGTCGTCGGGGAACGAGTTGGCGTCCAACGGGTCGGTGCCGCAGTTCGGCTCATCGAGGTCTGACCAAGTGTCACCGTCGTCATCGGTGTCGGCGTTGTTGCCGATGCCATCGAAGTCGAGGTCCTCCCACTCGGTCGCATCAAACGGGAACATGTCGTAGATGTCATCGGTTCCGTCACCATCGTCATCTGAGTCGACGCGGTCGCAAACATGGTCCCCATCGTAGTCGTCGGGGATGCTTAAGGAGGAGTACGAATCGGTCTGGCAATCTGCCTCGTCGGCATCGGACCAGCCGTCTTGGTCATCGTCGAGGTCGGCGTTGTCACCTATCCCGTCGCCGTCGTTGTCGTCCCACTCGCTGGCGTCCAGCGGGAAGGCGTCGGCGATGTCAGGTACCGAGTCGCCATCGTCGTCGCCGTCAGCGTTGTTTCCGATGCCGTCATCATCTGTATCGACCCATTCTCCCGCGTCGAGCGGGAAGGCGTCGGCGACATCGGCAAACCCGTCGTTGTCGTCATCGCCGTCAACGGCGTTGCACGAGCCGTCCTGATCGGTGTCAGGAGGCAGGGAATTGGCGTTCAGTGGGTCGGAACCGCAGGTCGCTTCGATGGCGTCGCTGAAGCCGTCGCCGTCATCATCTATGTCGGCGTTATCGCCGATTAGGTCTCCATCGGTGTCTAGCCACTCTTGATCATCTAGAGGGAAGGCGTCCGAGTTGTCTGGGTAGCCGTCACCGTCATCATCTTCGTCAACCATGTCACAGGTTCCATCGGCATCGGTATCTGTGGGCTGACTGGAGTACAGCATCGGATCTGTGCCGCACTGATACTCGTCGGTGTCGGTCCAACCGTCGCCATCGTCATCGTCATCTGAGTTGTCGCCTATTCCATCGTTGTCAGTGTCATCCCACTCGCTGTTGTCAAGCGGGAATGAATCGTTGGCGTCGTCGTAGCCGTCTCCGTCATCGTCGTTGTCCATGACGTCGCAGATGCCATCTGCGTCTGTGTCCTGAGGGACGCTCGAGGCATCATCGGGGTCCGAGCCACATGTGACCTCGTCATCGTCATAGAAGCCGTCGCCATCAGTGTCCAGAGTGAAGATCCAGATGGTCATGTTGTATTCGCCCTCGCCCGAGTAGGCGTAGATCTCAATCAGGACGGTGTCTCCTCCTACGTAGGTGCCGTTGGAGGTGACCGTCTCGGGACTGGCGAAGCCAGTGGAGGTGTCGATGATGTTACTCGCTGGATTCGGCATCCTAGCCAATGCAATGTCGAAGTTGACCTGGCCGGTGTCGAAGGAGACACTGACGGCGATACCGTAATCGACAGGCACGTCTACTGCGTACTCGTCGACTATGTCATCGGTGTTGGAAGCCCAGCCGGTGAAGTCATTCTGGCCTATGTTGGCGATTATTCCTGTGGGATTGTCGTAGTCGTCGGAGGCATCGTCGCCTGTTCCCGAGTCATTCTGGTTGTAGGCGGGAGCGGAGGAAATGTTGTCGAACTCGAGCGTTAGGGTGTAGTCGTCATCACCAATCCAGGCCCTGACCATTAGAGTTACAGTTGTCCCACCAACCGAGGAATTTTCGCTGGAGACTACGTTAGGGGATGTGGTGTTGAAGCCCTGTCCGCCTGGAAGGTATTGTCCGGTGGAGTCGTACAGATGGAGGTGGAGGGTGGCACTGGAGGTGTTCCAAGATACGCTCGCGTTGATACGGTGGTAGGATGGTACAGGGATGCTGTAGTAGTCGAACTCGTCAGTGCTTTTGTCGACGTAGCCGTAGTATGTCGCATTCGTACCACTTAGGGCCGTCGGCGTAGAGTATGTGTCGCCAGCATCGCCACCGGTGTTTGCGTCGTTCTGGGTCGGAGGTGGGGTGACCGTGAATATCCAGATCTG
>CAZSPJ010000030.1:0-6940 GCA_964608795.1 uncultured Candidatus Poseidoniales archaeon
CTCGGCTATGGTGCTAAGAGGCTCTCAGGGGTTCTGAACAAGCCTGAGGCTTGGAAGGTCATCGACCTCGGAATTGCCTGCATAATGTTCGCAATCGCGGGTGCTATTCTGCTGCCGCACCTATGAGATGAGTCGTTCGAGCGCCTCGATCAGCGCCTGCACATCTCCCTCGGTGTTGTCGATGTGAGGGGAGACTCTGAGCAGCCCTGTTCGGCTTGTGACCAGGATTGAATACTCGTCCTGCAGCCTGCGGGCGATATCCTCACTGCTGACCCCTTCAGGGAGTCTCAGACTGACAATGGCGCTGCGCTCTGATCCCGAGAGCGGTGAGGCCACCTCGATGCCGAGGCGCCGTGCACCATCGATGACCGAGTCGGCGAGTGCTAGGTCGTGTCTCCAGACCTCTTCAATCCCCATCTCGTTAATCTCCTCCACTGCAGCGGCTAGCCCGAGCGCTGCGCCGAAGTGGATCGTGGTGTACTCGAATCGGCTGGCATCCTCAGGAAGCTCCATGCGGTCGGCCCTGAGATCCCAAATGTCAACGTGGCTTCGGAATCCCAGCAGGCCGGGATTCAGATCACCCCTGATTTCTGGTGAGATGTAAGCGACTGCCGCGCCATAGGTACCACGCAGCCATTTGTACCCTGATGACACGATGGCATCGGCCCCCGACAAGACGGCGTCGATTGGCACCATTCCCATCGACTGGGTCGCGTCTACTACCAACAGCGCCCCGACCGAATGCGCCGCATCGGCGAACCTCCTGAGGTCGTAGCGCTGACCATTGGAGTACTCAACGTGAGACAGGGCGACCACTGAGGTGGCATCGTCAATCAAATCTAGGATGTCATCTGGATTAGTATAGAGTGCCTCGTCGTAATCTGCGAGCCGTATCTCCGCCCCATTCGACTCAGCCACCCTGCGCCATGGGTAAACCGTAGATGGGAACGAGGCCTTAGTGGATACGATGTTGCTACCCTCCGAAGGAGAGACCGCCCATGCGAGGGAGCACAGAAGCTCTGTCGCACTCGAGCCCACGCAGACGTCTGCGACCTCGCAGGAAAGCAGTCTCGCGGCGGCTTCGCGCAGAGGCATCATTCCGTTCTTCTCCGCCTCTCCGTCGAATTCGGCCGCACCACCACGCGCGAGGGCATCGGACCATTTCATAGAGGCCTTGTGTGCCGCAGGTGAGGTAGTCGCCACGTTGGCGTAGGAGAGGTTTGTCCAACTCTTCATGCGAGTCCCCGGAGGACAAGCGACAGGAGTTGCGTTCTTCAAGGCTCAGGAGTGTCTGACTTCGTTCAGAAGGGTCTCCAGAACGGTCTGGACCTGCAGGCAGAGAGGACCATAGTGGATTGGCAGATTGGCGTCGTTGAAGATGTCATCAAGGATCGAGGCGGTCATGCCTAGTCTGAGGTCCATCTCCTTGTCCTTGTTCAGCAGCCACTGCTCGACCGCGTCATTGGAAGAGGATCTGATGTTTCGTGGCACCTGCGTGTCATCGAGCTGCCCGAGGACCTCTGCGATCTGCTGTATCCTGTCTTCGATGTCGGTCACGCATATCCCTCTGACGCGGCCACCCGAAGGACCTCCTTAAGCGCATCCCCGGAACTGCTCTAGAGTGACTCAACCCATCCATGCCGCCCATGGCATATCGGTGTTCGAGTGGCCCGCTCCTTCACCATCCGAGGCAAGGGAGATTAGGCCTACAGATACGCCGTCTTCGATGAGCTCGTTGATGCCCCACTGCATCGCCGATTCGAGGGTCGTCTCCTTCGAGAGGACCCTGTCATGGACCCTGTAGCTCAGCAGCGATCTGGTGATTGCCTCACCGACCCCAGTTGCGGCGACTGCGAGACCGTGCTCGGCCCAAAATCCAGAACCGGGCAGTGGGACATCCCCCACCCGGCCTGCTGGACGGTAGCTGGTCCCACCTGTGCTGGTCGCGCAGGCCAGCGCACCTGTGGAGTCCCTCGCGATGACGCCCACGGTATCGCCAACCCCGACACGTGGGGGCCTACCCTCCACAGCTGCCTTAGGATGGCCCTTGGAATCTGCCCATGCCCTCGCACCGTTGCCTGCGAGCCCGTTGATCTCCTCGTCCAGAAGGTCGGCTGCGACTCGTATCGGATTGGGCGTGTCTCGCATGGCTATCACGAAGCCCATGCGACCGTCCGAAGTCTGTAGCGAGGCGTCCAGCAGAACCGAACCGTCGGTCCTGTACACAGCCCCGGTGCCGGCGTTGAACACAGGGTCGTCCTCCAGCATTACGCACGCCTCGACTGCCGCCTCAACTGCGGTGCCGCCGGCTTCGAGGATACCCGCTGCCCGTGCTATGGCGGCCTCCACATTTTCCTGCCTGTGAGGCCCTGGGCCGGCGCCACCGTGAGCAACTGCCGCTGGAACCGTCATACTCTCACCCACACCGTGCTAGACTCGGCGGGGATGATACGGGACTTGAAGGATTATGCCGAACAGTCACTCAAGCCGATGGTTGGGTGTCGGTGCCCTTCGAGATGGTGTCAATGACCTTGGCGAGGCGCTCTACTAGGCTGACCTTCTCCTCGGCCCCGACGAGAGCGTGCTCGAGGACCTCGTCCAAAGAATCAACTGGTAATACCTCTACTTCCTTCTCCCACTTCTCGTCCATCAGCACGTCCTGCAGGTTGGAGCGGGGGATGACTACTTTCTCAATGCCGGATTTGGCGGCAGCCTCGATTTTCGCTGTGACGCCGCCCACGGGCAGGATTTCGCCCCTTACAGAAAGCGAACCTGTCATGGCTAGGTTCTGCTCGATAGGTACGCCCTCGAAGGCGCTGATTATGGCAGTGGCCATAGTAATCGAAGCGCTGTCGCCGTCGACGTTGTGAGTTCCCGGGAACTGGACGTGGAGATCGTAGTCCTTGATGTCCTTGCCAGTGAGCTTCTTCACAACCGCGCTGATGTTAGTCACGCTCTCGTTTGCGAGGTCAGACAGTCCGCCAGTAGCGATGACCCGTCCGGACATCCCCTGAGCCGGTGTCACCATGGCCTCGACTGGCAGCACGACCCCAGAGTAGTCAGAGAGACCGCTGTCGGCTCCAAGGACAGCGAGGCCGTTGACCCGTCCCACTCGGTTGCCGCGGTTGACCAGCATGGCATACTCAGCCTGACGTTCTAGATGGCGGTCGGCGACCTGCTGCTCTAGCGGCTTGGCGATCATCCTCGCCCTAGTGACGTGTTCGGCGCGAGTCAGCTCTGCACCCTCCTCGGCGGCTAGGTCGCCGGCTATGCGGACAAGCCCGCCGAGCTCTCGCAGGCGCAGCGACAACTTGCCGCGGCGGCCGCTGCGTCTCTGCGCCTCCTTCAGAATAAGTGATATCGAGCTGCGGTCGAAGTGGGGTATCGGCTTGCCAGATCCCTTCTTGAGCTCGTTGCGGACCTCCTGAGCTATGAATCGAATCAGACGACGCCGGTTGCGCTCAGTGTCACGCATGTCGGTGTTGACGTAGACTTCGTAGCCGTATCCCCTGATGCGGCTGCGCAGAGCGGGGTGCATGTTCTGCACGCTGTCGAGGTTGCCTGCAGCGATGAGTATGAAGTCGGTTGGGACCGGTTCGGACTTGGTGAGAGCTCCCGAGGAGCGCTCGGATCGACCGCTGATGGAGAGTTCCTTCTCCTGCATGGCGACCAGCAGTGCCTGCTGCTCCTCCATTCTGAGCATGCGAATCTCGTCGATGTACAGCACGCCCTTGTTGGCCCTGTGCACAGCCCCTGGCTCGACTCTCTCGTGAGCGGGGGTGGCGAGGTCGGCGCCCGACTGGAACGGATCGTGGCGAACATCGCCCAGAAGAGCTCCGGCCAGAGTTCCGGTGGCATCCACGAACGGGGGCTCGTCTTCGCGCTCGTGCTTAATCAGCAGTTTCGGGATGTTAGCATCGTCGCCTGCTGTCAGACGGGTCCTGAGGAAGAAGTATCCGAAGACGAGGATGAAGGAACCGAAGATGAATGTCAGTATCTCACCGCTGGAGATGGTTGCAAGCAGCAGGGCGGCGCCGATTACCAGAGCCACGAACAACAGGGTGCGGTTGGTCCTCTCTCGCTGAAGTCTGATCTGTGCCTTCCTCTCTGAGATGATGCGTGAGCCACGCCCGGCGGGCACGGTCCTCACCTTGGGTTCGTTCTCATCCTCGTGGTTGCGGAACACAAGGATGTCCTCGAGCTGCTCCCGAGGTAGGAACTCGGTCATAGAGCGAGCGAGCATTGACTTGCCTGTCCCAGGCTCACCGACCATGATTACGTGCCGCCTCTGCTCAGCGGCCTTCCTCACCACTATCGAAGCGGCCTCCTGACCAATCACCTGATCGACCAGCTTCTCCGGAATCGGCACATCGGCCGTCGATGTGATGTCGATGCCCTCAATCCACTCCTCGACGTGGACCTCGCACACCGGATCCTTGTCCTCGGAGACTCCGAAAGCCGGCCCGTCCTCCCATGATTCTAGGGCATCCTCGCTGGCCTCTGCTGCGCCCTGCGTCTGCTCGGACTCTCTTGACATAATGCTCCCCCGGGGTCACTCCTGACGCTGGCACCTTCTTGAAGGTGCGTTATCGGTAATAAACGCCAATAAGGCGATTACCCGCGTCGGCGGAGGTACTCTGCACCGTAGTAGTGCCACTGTTCCATGGTCCACCCTGGTGGCAGGCCCTCAGGGGGCAGCGGAGGGGTCATCGGAGGCGGAGGAGGTGCTTCTCCAGTCAGATCAGTAGAGTAGGAGTTGCCCTCCTCATACACCTCAATCTCAGAAGCGAAATCGATAGCCGACTCCGAGTCGAGGCCCTGTCGGCGCAGGACGATGGCTAGCGCCATTACGAGAGCGACTGCCAGCAGTAATCCAATAGCGATGAATCCGGCTGACATCATCGAACTCATGCCGCCGGTCTTGGTATCGGACACTTCCTCCTCGGGCTCGTCGATGACCTCCTCGGCCTCAGTCGCGTATACCCGGAACTGCTCCTCAGTTACTCGATCGAATCCGTCCTCGTCCTCACCCTCGGCAGTGAGGGTGATGTAGTCTCCCACACCGAGTCCCTCTCCGCTCACCGGGTAGACGATGAAAGGCCCGAGGTTGTGTGATACTCCTGAGGAGTGGCAGATCCCGGTGATACTGTTGCACACCGTCCAAGTGATTCTGATGTCACTGAGCACGTGCTGGCCGGTGTTCTCGATAGTAACAGAGGGATTAGAGCCGTACTCGGCAGTGCTGAATGCCGCTACCAGATCCGTGCCCCAGAATAGCGGCATCTCGTCGACGACAGTGACCGTAATCATGTAGGCGCTAGCGTCGCCGTGCCTGTCCTCCAGAGTGATGGTCACAATCTCGGTCCCGGCCTCGTCCCAAGCCATAGTCAGAATGCCGGTAATCGGGTTGAACTGAGCGGCGCCCGCGACGAAGGTCATCGCAGTGGCCCATATCTCTTCATCGGGGTCATCGATGTCCGTCATTCGGTCGAGGAGTTCGAGGGTTATCCTGTCGCCCATCTCGATTGTAAATTCTTCAATTCCGGTCATGTCAATCCGTGGAGCGTCGTTGACATTCAGTACGTGGAAAGTAATTACAGTGTCCGAGAATTTTATCCCGTCGCTGGCCCTCAACGTGAGGTCCACGGAGCCAGTGGAGTCGTCGTCTAGAGCATTGACAGAGAGGGTGTGGCCCAAGACGCTGGCATCGACGAGAGCTTCGTTGGAGATTTGTATCAATTCCAAGGTCAGGTCGGATACCGGCACAGGATAGCCGTTGTCATCTGTGTCTGACAGGTACTCAGCCAGACCGAAGCTGGCAGAGCCGCCCTCGAAGAACGATTGCGACGGGACCGGTGACCACCTCGGAGCGCCGTTCTCCACCACGTTGAACATCATCATGCCGGAGTTGCTGTCATCACCGTCATCGACAGTCACGAACATACCTTGTGGAATTGGGTTACCCTCGATGTCCCTGATGACCTCGTCGAACTCGACGACGATCTCGAGCGAGGTGGGATCCCACTCGATGAACTCGGGCGAGTTGCTGTCGATCTGCAGCATTGAGAGGGGGGTTTCGGCGTCGTTCACCAGTCCCGCGATGGAGATCCTCTCCTGAGTCTCGACCTTGACCGTCGGCATTCCTGCGTACTGTGGGTAATCGCTGTTCAGCACCGTGGGCAGGGCGTTACGCAACTCGAAGGCTCCCTCGGAGACCAGCCAGTCGCCGTACTGGCCACCAGCGTCCACCCAGCGTACCCTGAGGTCGTAGTCGCCCACCTCGGCGTTGAGGGGCGCGTCGATGGTGTACACATAGCGAGCGTTGCCTCCACTGCCGACCAAGTCGGCCGATGCTATCCACGAGTTGTCCCACAACTCGGTTCCTGACTCGGCGTAATGCAGGCTCGGCGTCATTGTCGACATATCGTCGACCATGTCGTTGGACAGGGCGGTGGACTCGAACTGGATGGATTCTCCCCTCTCTATGGAGGTGGAAGCGATGGAGGTTGGCTGGTTGGACACTGGAGCCATGTCATGCAGGGCATTGTCATCGGCGTAGTTGTTCGACGCGACCCGGTCTCCGGTCAATCCAGATAATTGCGCCCTGAAGGTAGTGGACCCAGAGGCGTACGGCTCTATGTCAGAAGTATCGAACTGGATGGTGAGGGTCTGAGTCGCTCCTGATGCTAGATTGGTAATCGCAGAGCCACCGACGTAGACCTCGTCCAAGCCGACGAGTTCGTAGATTGAAATCTCGCCACTGTCGCTGTAAGGGTCGACGCCGTAGTTGGTCACCTCGACAGATAGATCGAGAGTGTCACCCGGCACGAATCCGAGGTTTCCGTTATGGTTGTCAGCGTCAAAGTCGGAGACGCCTATGTCGATGAGCGGAATCATGTCGAGGTCGACGGCCGAGAGGAAGGTGTTGTACGAGGTGTGC
>CAZSPJ010000031.1:0-5396 GCA_964608795.1 uncultured Candidatus Poseidoniales archaeon
ACGTAGTCGAGTATCTTGCCCTCATCGGGCTCTGGGAATTCAATAGAGAGGTTCTCCTCATAGTACACCGAACCCATGACGAGATGGCTGACGTGGAACTCGTAGTCCGCGTCCATGTCCTCCTCACCTATCTCTATCTGCTCCCAGACCTGAAGCTCCTCTGTGAGGGTGTGATTCATGATCCAAGTGCCTTGCACCAGTTCGGCCAAGTAATCTCCAGAGACGTTGTCGAACATCGCTGTCACTGGCTCGCCAGTGCCGTTCTTCAGTCGCAGCGTGACGTTCAGGTCGGGGACGTTCTGACCGTCCTCAAGCATCCGGAAGGTCAGGTCGGAGGTCTCGGGCACTGGTGAAGGGAACACCATCGCTGCATCAAACTCCGCGAGGAAGACGTAGTCGGCCGATATCTCGGGGAAGCCGTCGCCGTCGAGATCTATCTGAGCGGTGTAGTTGCCCGGGATGATTGGTCCGAACTCGAAGTCTCCCGATTCGTCGGGCATCATCAGACAAGGGGCGGTGCCGGTCTCTTGGCAGTCTGTGATGGCGTCAGCAGGCTCTGAGGCGTTGTCGAGCAACATGACTGCCCCCTCCAGCGGCTCTCCGGCTGCGTCAACGAGAGTCCCGCTGATTGAGCCGCCTGCGATGTCGATGGTGCTGACCTCCGGGGTGCCGACCAGAGGAATGCTGAACCCATCATCTATGTCGATGCGCGTGCCGTCCTCAAAGATTACAGTGACATCGTAGTCACCGGGAACCGCGTCGACGATGTGGAATGTCCCCGGATGCACCATCGGGCCGCTGAATATCCCCTCGCCCTCGGCTGAAGAGAGTGTTCCGTTGATGGTGCCGTACGAATCGAGGTCGTCCGAAGCGTTGACGGTGAACTCCCCCGAGCCCACTAGAGTGGCGTGGCTCAGGCTCCTTACGAACGCAGTAGAGCCGTTCGAGGTGAAACGCCCGGTCGCGTTCATGGTCCCGTCAAGCAGGTAATCGCCTCCTTCTAGCAGACATACAGATGCGTTCTCTGGCATGGTCGAGTTGACGTCGCACTCCGCGATCTCAGCATCGTCGCTGATAGACCCCGAAAGCGTCCCACGGCCGGAGAACTGCCCGTCACCGGTCAGGCTGTGGTTGTGGAAGATGGTCTGGGTGTAGTTTCCGGTGAAGTCACTCACAGTTACTATGCCCTGCGAGACCACCGTGCCCTCTCCGGTGAAGGTGACCTCGCCTATTCCAGCGAAGGCCAGGTCGTAGCCCTCCACGACGCCGCTCGATGAATCGACGGTGAAGGGAGCAATCTGCACTCGGTCCCAAGACGGCGAGAGTTCGATGCTGACATTGGTGACGGGGGTTCCGTCGAAGAACTCGGCTCCCGACCAGACCAGTTTGCCGGTGGCGTGAGATGGAGAGACCGAGATGTTGCCGTAGACCGTCTCCAAGCCGTTGCTGTGGCCGTCTGAACCGGAGATATTGACTATGGCCTCTGAGAGCCAAGTCGAGCCTGAGACGTTAGCTAGGATTCCGGTAATCGGGTTGACGTTTCTGTCAACCGATGTTTCCTGGAAGATATCGCCCAACGTCTGGCTAACGTCTGTGGTCATCATCAACGACCTAGCGGCATCGAGGTTTGGCTCGCCGATGAAGGCGGAGACGCGAATCTTGCCTGCCGGGGCGGTGAAGGAGAAATGCCCGTTCTCGTCGGCGTCCGCGTACCCGATGGGAATCCAGTAGGTACGGTCGTCTCCGTCAACGACGTCTCCGTTCTCGTCGGCGACCTCCTCGCCGCTGAACGCGTCGCGCTCAAACATCACGCGGGCGTTGGGTATCGGTCCGAAGCCCTCTAGCTCGACGGTGCCCTCCAGAGTGGCACCGCTGTAGTACTTCATCACCTTGACTTGGGTGTTGGCCGAGCCGATGGTCGGGTCGGCGCAGTCCTCATCTGCCTTTGAGCCGTTGTCGAGCAATTCGCAGCGCTCGTTGTCATACCAGTTCGACAGCACGAAGTGATTCATCATGGCCCCGGGCAGTGGGTATGCGTTCTCGAGGTAGGAACCCGGAGTGCCGGTGGTGTAGAAGTGCGGAGCCGGCTGCGCGGCGTCACCGGGAAGATCCAGTGAGGAGGTAGAGTACCCTACGTAGAATCTGGCTACCATGGTGTCGAAGAAGGCAGGCTGCTGCTGGTAGTCTATGTCGACCATCCTGATTATCTCGGTGGAATCGGATGC
This sequence comes from uncultured Candidatus Poseidoniales archaeon, assembly GCA_964608795.1. GTDB lineage: Archaea > Thermoplasmatota > Poseidoniia > Poseidoniales > Thalassarchaeaceae > Thalassarchaeum. The sequence goes on from CAZSPJ010000031.1 coordinate 2,226, forward strand.
GCCCGAATTCTGCCTGACGATGTCGGCGAGGTATGCCTCCTCGTACTGAGCGGCGGTCATGGTCATGATTTCCCCGCCCCCTCTCTGTGTCTGATAGACTGAGGTGATGTAGTCATCCAAATCAAGACCTGACAGACCTGTCGGAGCGTGGAAGATACCTGTGGTTTGGCCGCGGTGGTACTGGTAGTCTGCATAGTACGCACCACCGAGGGGGTACAGCCTGTTGTCGATGGCGAAGTACCTGATGTCATTGTTCCGAGTCACCATGTCACCGAGCTCACCCTCGTAGTTCTGGACGTCGTATTCCAGACTGGTGATTCCGTGGTAGATGTCAGAGAGTTCGCTCATCTCGAATGCGCTGGTCAGGAAGGCCCTGCTGAGTGCGAGTCGTGCGTTCGTGCGATGCAGGCTGGTCGATACGTCGTTGAAATCCTCAATCAGGTCACTGGTGTACCTGTAATCGTCGATTATGTAGTGAGTAGCCTTGATTTCGAACTCTGCGGTGTTCAGCCTAGTGGCGTTGAACAGCCCCATGGCCTCGGTCTCGTTGGTAGTGGAATTGCCCATCTGAGTGCCGTCTAACATGACCATCCAGACTTCCTCATCCTCAGGGGTTCCATCTGGCCCGAGGAGGTGCCCCCTGAGGAGCTCTGTCTTGTCGTCGGTGGCTAGGACTGCCATAGAGCGGCTGAGGACGAAGCCCTCGTCGCCAACACCCAGCGACAGGATGTTGTCGTACTCACTGAGTTGGCTCTGTGACATGCGCTCGGAGAGCACCGATGAGAAATCATCAGTGAAACTGCCGCCGCCGTTGTAGCGCCGGTCGCCCTGAGCGAGAGTGGTGATGAACAGCGAGAGCGTGTCCTCCTGACTGTCGGACAAGAGCATCCCTCCGCTGTTGGGTATCCCCGACTGGAAGTTGTCGGCCACGGTGGGGTGCTGCCCCTGGGCGAGTGCCTGGAAGCCGTAGTCCCACCATGAGACGAAGGCTGGCCTCTCGCTGAAGCCTACGTCGGAGTCCTGCTCCGACAGCCACTCGTAAGCGAGGTTCCAAGCTCCGCTGTTGAATCCTGGCCCGAAGGTGCCCATGTACCACATCTCAGAATCTGGGTTGTAGTCCTCGCTCTTGAGCACCGAAAGCCCCAGCAGCTCGGCCCGCAGGAAGTCTGGGGCGATGTCATGAATCGCCTGATCCACATCAGTAGCCGATGGTTCGCCCCGGGGTATTCCGGAGTCTATGCCGTAGGTAGCGTGCTGCGAAGCGACGAGCATGACGACCAGAAGCAGAACGGGAACTGCGGAGTTCTTCTTGGTGGCAGGCCACACTGAACTCCACCGGGATCGCGGAGTGCCGATGCCTGAGCGGCGCCACTCCTTGATGAATGCCGGGAAGTTCGCCGCCTTCCACATCATGGCGATGCCTAGGCCACCGACGACCGCCATCGCTGGCGTCGCGTTGAAGATGAATCTTCCAGCGGACCAAGCCATGTAGGTCGCTATGACCACCCAGATCCCCAGAAGCAGGTGGCTCTGGCGCTCGCGCTTGGCTCCGCGCCACATCAGCACCAAGGCGCATCCCACGGCAATCATGGCCACAACCGGCCCGTAAGATGCGAACAGGACGCCTCGGCTAGGAGCCTGGGCCTCGCCGATTGTTCCGAATATCTTGTTCTTGGAGAAGTAGAAACCACCGGTGAACAGGATGTCCCAGCCGCTGTATATCTCAAGTTCCTGCAGGACGTACAGGATTGCCAGTATGCCACCGATGAGCATTGTGCCACTGCCGAGTACCAGCAGCCAAGGCTTGTCCCGGAAAGCGGCTGAAACCCAACCCAGCGCGACGGTGAATCCGATGATGTAGAACATCGGCTGGAACCCGCTGGGGTCGAACACTAGATTCAGCCCTGGCCAATTGTAGAATGGCAGCGGAATCAGGAATGCCGTGAGCAACATCTGCAAAGCGGTCGAAGTGAGGGGCAGGCTGTCTCGCCTGCGGAACATGTTCAGTGCTATCTGACCAGCGAACGCTAGGAACAGTATGCCGGGACCGTAGACGAATCCCTTCCATCCGAGGGCCACTGTGGCGAACGAGATGCCGGACAGGGTGGCGTATGCCATAGTCCGGGGGTTCCTGCGCCAGTTCTCCCTGATTCCCGCTATGAGGTAGAGTGGGTTGGAACTGGGAGTGGCGAACAACCTCTCCGTACCGAGTCCCTCGATGGCCCTGACCCAGAAGTAGAACGCCATCGACAGGAACAGCAGGGCGAAGGCGTCGTGGTCAGCAAGGCCGAATGTCGAGTGTGAGATGTGCCCCGGCATCAGGGCGATGAGCCATGCGGTCAGGATTCCTGCAGTATTGCTGTGCATCCTCCTCGCCATCGCGGCTAGAGGAAGTACGATGAGAGCGCCGAAAATGGCTGGGAAAGCCGCGACGCTCCACCAGACCGCCTCTTCGGCGGGAATCTCGAGAAGCCACGAGAGGCCGATACCGCCGAGCGCCAGAGACCACGAGAACAACGGCGGACGCGGATTGATGGCGCCCATCGGGTACGCGCGGTCGTGGTCGAAGATGAAGTGACTGCGCTCAGCAATGATGTAGTCCACGACACGCTTCATGTACCACGGGTCGGAGCCTCCGGTCATGTCCCAGAGTCCGGTGGCAGACGCGTTCATCGCAGGCAGAACGTTCCAGCCCGTACGAACGGCGAAGGCAACGAATACTGCAAGAGTCAGCATAACCCCGTAGGAGTGCTGGCCCCACCAGAGACGAGCGGCGCTCGGCTCGTGACGGGGCGAGACATCGCCTAAGTAGCCGCGTGTAGCGACCATGAGGCCAATCACATTGAGCCAGAATCCGAGGAAGAACCAGGAGAAAGTGCTCATCGCGTCGTTACCACTGAGTAAATCAGGGAACTCGTTCCCGATTTCCTGCAAATGCCCGAGTGTGTACAATGACCAGTTGATTGCTACTAGTGTTCCAATCACCCTCCATCGCTCTGCGTGGCAGAACGCCACGAACAGAATTGCAGCAGTGGTGAATAGCGCCCATACAGAGCCGAGGTAATGATGATCGAAGTAGCTCTGAGCGTCAGCAATCTGTCCTAGCCAGATTAGTGGCACAGCCTGAGCTGCGAGGACTAAGCCGAATGCTATCATAGTGATTCTGCAGGG
>CAZSPJ010000031.1:5496-6940 GCA_964608795.1 uncultured Candidatus Poseidoniales archaeon
GCGAAGAAGACCGAGGCGGCCGCAGCCCTCTCGACATCGATTAGGTCGGGTGCGTTCCCTGCCCATGACGAGGTGTCCATCGCGGAGTTAGCGGCGTGAGAGACAGCCAAGTGGAATCCGATGACCACTGCTAGGAGTATCGTCGACTCTTCCCTCCTGTTCGAGCTGACCAGCAGGAAGGTCGAGATACCGACGAGGGCGAATGTGAAAGCACCTAGGTTTCCGATGCTCCCGAACAGGTTGTACGCCATCGAGATGATGCCTGCAACGCCGATGAAGGCAATCGTGACAACGGCGCGATGCCGGGAGTGGCTTCCGAGGGACACTACAGCACCGGTTCTGCCCAGAGCAGCCGCGAGAGCGGCTACAGCGGGCAGAATCAGGACTTGCGTGTATCCATCATTTTCCATTGCTCCATTTGCAGCGTAGTCGGCCCCGAGGAAGAGCACCAGCAATGCCGCTAGCACCACCGGGACCGAGGCGAAGCCCGAGTTTGAGAACCCGCTTTCTGCTGCACCATTTGTGTCATTCATCATCAATCACCGTATTCAGCCTGAAGGCTCAGCGTCGCGCCGATTTGACGGGATGTTATAACCATTCGTAGAATGGTTGCAGATTTTGGCAGGGACAAACCCGTTCAAAACCCGCTAGAGAGCACGGTATGCGATATCCGAGCGGTAGTGGGAGCCCTTGAGAGCAATGCCGTCAATCACCCCGTAGGCCGCGCCGACCGCGCCGCTGAGGTCCGGAGCTGTTCCGGTGGCGGACAGGACCCGCCCGCCCGATGACACGAGATTTCCCTCTGCATCGAAGTTCGCCCCTGCGTAGTGCACGAATCCCCTGACCTCGCCCTCCTCAATCTCAACTTCGCTTCCAGAGATAATTCGTCCAGTGACTGAGGATTCTGGATAGCCCTCCGAGGCGAGTACCACCGTTGCTGCTGAATGCGACTGAAAATCAACCTCGACGTCGCTGACCCTGCCCTCTGCGCAGGCCAGGAGGAGTTCAGCCAAATCGCTGGAAATCAGGGGCACGGTGACTTGGGTCTCGGGGTCGCCGAAACGGACGTTGAACTCGATGACCCCCGGTGCACCTTCCGAGTCGATCATCAGTCCGACGTAGAGGCAGCCGCGATACGGCACGTTCTGGTTCCTGAGGTGATGGTGCATCGGCTCGACGATCTCATCGATTACCCTCTGGAGGACCGCTGGAGTCGCTACCGGAGCTGGAGCGTATGCGCCCATGCCACCTGTGTTGGGCCCGGTATCACCCTCTCCAACTCTCTTGTGATCCTGGCTTGGAGGCAGGCATACATAGCCCGACTCGTCCATCACGACCAATACTGAGGCCTCTTCTCCGGACAGGTGCTCCTCGAGCAGGACGAGGCCGTCGGAGGCGAGACCTGCAGCGAGGGCGTCGTGCGCTTGTTGCCTGTCGGATGTCA
>CAZSPJ010000032.1:0-6909 GCA_964608795.1 uncultured Candidatus Poseidoniales archaeon
GTGGCGCCGACAGCAGGACTCGAACCTGCGACCTGTGGATTAACAGTCCACCGCTCCACCAACTAAGCTATGTCGGCCTGACTCGCGGCTGGCCCCATCCTTCATCAAAGAATCGGATTACTCCCACTCAATTGTTCCGGGTGGTTTGTGAGTGATATCATAGACTACCCTGTTCACTTGGCCCTTCAGAGAATTGGTGATTTCGGTGCTGATTTCGGCCAGTAAATCGTGTGGTATCTCTGAGTACTTGGCACTCATCCCGTCTAGGCTCGTCACCGCCCTCACCACCACCGTCTCACCGTGTACGCGCGCGTCACCGTGCACGCCAACACTCCTGACCGGAAGTAGGGCTGCGAAGTACTGCCAGGGCAGCTCGCACCTATCCTCGGCGGCCGCGGTCTGTAGGCGAGTCTCGACGATGTGGCAGGCCTCACGACAGGCCGCTACCCTGTCCGGTGTGATCTCACCGAGCACCCGAACTGCGAGGCCCGGGCCGGGGAACGGCTGACGCTCACTCGACGGGATGTCGAGGTCGCGGGCGATAGCGCGAATCTCGTCCTTGTAGAACTCACGCAATGGCTCGACGATGACTAGGTCGACGTCCTCTGGGAGTCCACCGACATTGTGGTGCGACTTGATGACGTCGCGCTCACCGCCACCGGACTCTATCCAGTCGGGCGCTATGGTGCCCTGAACTAGGAACTTGGCTCCGCAGCCACCCTGCTCGTCCTCAAAGACCCGGATGAACTGCTCGCCGATGACCTTGCGCTTCTCCTCTGGGTCGGTGACTCCTGAGAGATGATTCAAGAAGCGCTCCGAGGCATCCACCACCTTGAGCTCGATACCGAGATCGGTGAACATCTGTGCGACCTCCTCTGACTCATTCTTGCGCATCAGGCCGGTGTCGACATAGACACAGTGCAGAAGACTGCCCACGGCACGGTGAGCCAGTACTGCGGCCACTGTGCTGTCTATACCTCCGGAGCAGGCGATGATTGCGGTGTCGTCAATCTGAGACTGGAGGGCTTCGATGGCTTCGTCAACGAGCATCTGCGTCTGCATCAAGCGCTCACTCCCTCAGCGACTCGTCGTCCGCAATGACTCTCGCAGTGCGTGACTTTCGCCACTCGGCGAATCTGGAGGCGAGGTCGGCGTCACTCATGGCGAGCATCTGGATGGCGAGCACGGCGGCGTTGTCACCGCGGTCGACACCTACGGTTGCCACCGGCATCCCTGGAGGCATTTGGACTATCGAGAGAAGGCTGTCCAGCGGCACCTTGCCCCCGACAGGTACACCGATTACCGGTAGGGTGGTCATCGCTGCGACCACACCTGGAAGGGCCGCTGCCATCCCGGCCATCCCGATGAAAATTCGGCACCCGTCTTCGATGGCCGACGCGACCACGTCTTCGAGGTACTTGGGGGCACGATGGGCCGAAGCGACTCTGACCTCGTGCGGGATGTCGAACTCAGAGAGCACGGCGGTGCACTTGTCGGCGACCGGCAAGTCGGTCTTGGACCCAAGCAGGATGCAGACGTCCATGCACTGCCGGGACGTGGTCGGTTCAAATGCCTGCCGTCGGAGCGGCGTCCTCGCTCTGCGCATCGCCGACGAGAAGCCTCTCGGGCCACTCCAGCCCGGGGTGGGACACCGGTGGCTGCGACAGTAGAACACCGGCCAGAGCCTCTCCGACTGGACCGTCGGAGAACGGGTCGTGGACGAAACCGGCACCATCGAGCAGGGTTAGAGCGAGGAAGCGGTCGCTGCCTCGGCTGACTCCAGCTATTGACAGATGGCCATATTCGCAGTTGATTCGCGCAATCGAACCAGTGGTCCAGTTCTCGGATATCACCTGCCACTCGGAAGGCAACATGGAAGACGAATTCCAGCCCGACTGGTCTATCGGCAGAAGCCACCTCGCTGCTGGGATTTGCAGTATCTTCTCGATCCTGCGGTAAGTGCGGACCCATGCGATCCAGAACAGGGCGTAAGAAATCCAACCGAGCACCGGGTCCACCAGTATGTGGAGGGGGAAGGCTACCGCGGCCACGACGAAGGTCGCCCAGTCGAAGGGCAGGGACAGGACGCTGCCCTCAGACATCGGTTGGTTGGAACGGGCTAGGTACAGCGGCACCAGCACCAGAACCCATGTCAGAGTGAAGAAGAGCGCCGCTACGCTCTGGTCGTCAGCAGGGAGACGGCCGGGGAGTGCGAGGGGAACTGCAGCGAGGAACAGGAACATCGGCGACCATGCGAGGGGTATCAGTATCGATGATACGACCGGTTTGAGTCGTTGTCTGGCCCAGCCCCTACCACCCTCCTTCGAGGTGGTGCTCCGCCATGACTCGGGGGGGTTCGCCTCTCCTTTCCTGACATCGGGCTGGGAGGCATCGTCGGGAAGCCTCCACCATCGGGGCTCCCCCGCCAGCCACTGGTGATCCAGTCCCTTCTCCATAGAGCGCGCAAGGGCCGTCAGGTCTTGTTCGCTTCGGCTCACTCGAAGCCCGGATGTCGGAGAACCAGATTGCGAGCCGCCCATACCTCGTCCACCCTCCTGACATCTGTGGAGTGGGGGGCCGTGGTCACAATCTCAGGATCCTCACACATTATCGAGTGCAAGTCGGCGGCGAAGCGGTCCATGACTTCCTTCGACTCGGTCTCAGTGGGCTCTATCATCAGGCATTCTGGCACTATCATTGGGAAGTAGAGAGTAGGGGCCATGACCCCGTAGTCCAACAGCCTCTTGGCCACGTCCCGACCAGTGACGCCGACTGCGTCCTTCAGCGCACTCATCGACAGAGTGAACTCATGCTTCACCACCTCGGCGGGAGCACCGTCAAGCGGCATCGCGTGCATCCTCTTTGCGGTCTCGGAATCGGGATTCATGATGCGGTGGCGCAAGTAGTTGGCATTCAGTACGGCGTGCTCGCTCATCCGCTCCAGCTCCCTGCCATATCTGCGGTAGAACGCCCAGGCACGAACCACGGCACCCGAGTTACCGTGCCACTGCTGGACCTTGCCGATACTGGACTCGCCGACCTCCCTCCAGACGTACCAGTAGCCGTCGCCCACGCCCTTGAGATCCTCTTCTAATCGCTCCCTGCGATCGGCTATCGGGCTGGGCAGGAAGGGTGCGAGGTGCGACTTCACCCCAATCGGACCGCTGCCAGGTCCGCCACCGCCATGTGGCTGACTGAAGGTCTTGTGCAGATTGTAGTGTACCGCGTCGAAACCCATACGACCGGGGTCGGTCTTGCCGAGGATGGCGTTGAAGTTGGCGCCGTCGTAGTACATCTGACCGCCTGCCGAGTGGACTATCTCGGCTGCCGTTGAGATGTCCGGCTCGAAGACTCCGAGCGTAGATGGATTGGTGATCATCATCGCCGCGGTGTCGTCGCCCACCGCTCCCTCGAGGGCAGCGAGATCGATTCTTCCGTCGGCCGCACTCGGAATCTCGATGATGCTGTAGCCGCACATCGCCGCCGACGCCGGGTTGGTCCCGTGTGCGGAGTCTGGAACGATGACCTTGTCACGATGACCTTGGCCGATGCTGCGGTGGTACTCCTGGATGCAGCGCATGGCGGTGAACTCGCCCTGCGCCCCAGCGACCGGCTGCAGTGTCACCTCGTCCATCCCGGAGCACATTGCGAGCATCTCCTGCATCTCGAAGAAGATCGCCAGAAGCCCCTGAATCTGGTGCTCTGGCTGTAGAGGGTGGATGCGGTCGATTCCAGGCAACTGGACAATCCTCTCATTCAGCCTAGGATTGTGCTTCATCGTGCACGAGCCCAATGGGTAGAATCCGGTGTCGATGCCGAAGTTCCGGCTCGACAGCCAGGTGTAGTGGCGGACCAGCTCGGGCTCGCTGGCTCTGGGCCAGGCGGGTGGCGAAGCGCGTCGTAGGGCCTCCGGAACCGTTGACCACGAGTCATCGTCGCCCAGCGAGGGAGCGGGTTGGGACCATCCGGCACCCTCGGCGCCGTTGAATGCGAACAGATCGCTCATGCGCCAGCCTCCTCGAGCCATGACGTCAGCCCCGCAGCGAGAGCATTGATGTCAGACTCGCTGGTGCGCTCGTCAGCTCCGATGAGCAGGCATGTCGACATGCCGTCCCACCAAGCCCCTAGATCGAATCCCCCAAGCACCCCACTAGCGTCGAGGTGAGCCAGTGCGTCCGAGGCCTCTCCGGGCAGCTTGACGGCGAACTCCCGGAAGTTGCTGGCCTGAGGGTCGACCAGATCGATGCCGTCGATTGCGATCACTGCTCGCTTCGTGGCCTCAGTGGCCGAGGCCACGCGCAGAGCCAGCCTCTCGATGCCCCGAGGACCCAGTAGCGCCATGTGCATCGCCCCCATCAGCGCAATCAGGGTCTCGTTCGAGCAGATGTTCGAGGTCGCGCGGTGCCTACGGATGTGCTGCTCGCGCGTTGATAGTGTGAGTGTGAACGCGCGTTTCCCGTCCACATCTCTCGTCAGACCGACGATTCTTCCCGGCATCTGTCTGGTGTACCTCTCACCGCAAGCGAAGATACCGTAGATTGGCCCGCCTGCGGTCGGGCCGATACCGAACGGCTGGCCCTCACCGACCACTATATCGGCACCCCAATTGCCTGGGGGCTCGACGATGCCCAGAGACACGGCGTCGACGCCGACGACGAGTGCTGTCTCATCTCCGATCGCCTCCTTCAGGGCAATCAGTCCGGGATCGAGGATGCCGAAGGCGCTCGGCTGCTCCACGTACACAGCGCAGCAACCAGCAGCCCCGGCAGCCGAGCTCAGGTCTATGTGACCGTCTTCGAGGTGCTCTAGCATCCTAATCTCGATGCCGCTGCCCTGGGTGTAGTTCCTGATTACCTCAAGCCTTTCAGGAGGTACGAACATGGAGACATAGACGACATTTGCCTGCTTAGCCTTGCGTCGGTGGACGCGGACCGCGCAGGTGATGGCCTCGGCCGCTGCTGTCGATGCGTCGTACATCGAGACATTTGCCACCGGCAGGCCGACCAGTTCGCTCACCATCGTCTGGAACTCCCACATCGCCTGCAGCATGCCCTGGCTGACCTCGGGCTGGTAGGGAGTGTAGGACGTAAGGAACTCCCCTCGGGTCGCGAGCATGCCGACCATAGTGGGAACGAAGTTCCTCGCCAGCCCGGCAGCGAGGAAGCTCGGCCTATCGTCAAGGCTCACGTTGACCCCGAGCAGTCGCTGGGCGTCGGCCCAGATCTCCTCCTCGGACTGCGGTCCGCGCAGAGGCAGGGGCGAGTCTCTGCGGATGTCCTCGGGAATGTCTGAGAACAGCTCGTCGACCGAACTCATCCCCATTGCACCAAGCATCTCATGCTCGCGTCCGAGATTCGGCAATTGGTCCACTGCGACTTTCTCCCGCCTCTCGGCGCACCGAGGAGAATAGCGAGAGTCTTCAATGTTCGTGGGCTGGCTCAGACGGGCCACCGACACACTCTTAATTGCCTGAACAGAGTCAGTCGCGATAGCATGAGGGTAGCAATCTCGGCATCCGACGCGTTCGTCGCGCCTTACATCGCAGAAATGCTGGGTGACTCTGCTGTGGTAGTGTCCGACGAGGCGCTTTCAGACGCCACGTCCCTCGACGCGATGCTAACTCCCTGCAGCGCAGTGATACACATCAACTCGCGTCCAGTCGACACCTCGGTGGGACGTACCGACAGAGAGGCCTACATCTCGATGAGAGAGGCCTCGAGGCCAATCCTCGACGCAGTCGACAGGCACGGCGGATTGCACCTCGTAATCCTCGGGACCCTGCGTGTCCACCCTCAGTGGAAAGCAGGGGATGCTTACTACGGGCTAGAGTCCACCCTAGCCCCTCGTGACATCGCAGCCGAGGGGCAACTGTGGGTGGAGGAGAACGCGCTGGAGCGAGCCGAGGCCGAGCGGCCAGTGAGCATCATCAGGGCATCGAATGTCCAAGGAGTCCCCCTAGAAGGCCCGCCGGGTAACGGCCTGCTGCACAGATGGGCCGAGGAGTGTCAGATTGGCTGGATCAACATCCCGGGAGATGGATCCGATCTCAAGGACTTCATCCACGTCCAGGACCTCGTCAGGGTAATCGATGCGGTTCTTTCCAGCCCACCTCCGACCAGAGAGAGTATCGCAGTCGGTTCAGGTAAGGGAATATCGATGGAGGACTTGGCAGCTTTCTACCAGCAGAGGACGGGGTGCGACCCCGAGTTCGGACAGAGCGACGAAGGAGAGGTCTTCGGAATCGTCGATGCATGGGGGCTTGAGGAAAGATTCGGCTTCAGGCCACAAATCAGTCTCGATGAGATGATTGCAGAGGCCTTTGAGGCTGCAGGTCACTGAGCGTACAGTATCAGTCGCTTGTGAATCCCGTTCCACCCGGCTATGGATGCGTTCAGCGAGTGCTCGGAACCACTTCGGAACGAGCCTGAATCAGCGTCGCTTCGAAGTCGGATCTCGACCTCCCCCACTCCAAGGACCTCGGAAATTACAGTGCTTCCGCCCCTGTAGGCGTCGTCCACACCTATTCCGAAGGTGCGCTCGGGGGCGGTTGTGACCTTTATCGAAATGTCGTGAGACTGACCCTCGACAGAGTCGGCAAGCCTCCTCTGGTCAGAGAGCATCCTAGCATTGGTGAACGCTGCGGCGACATCAGCGAGGCTGCCGACTTCGCTTACCTGTGCGGCGTCCTGAGGAGCTGCTTCTGGGATTGCCGTAGACCGGGCAGGAGGAGGTGCCCTCCTGCGGGAAGTGACTGATACCCTGTCGGGCACCGAGACTCTCGAGGACCTAGTTACGCGGTGACTGTCGTGCCATGCAGAGCCTCGCTGCTCACGAACGTCGACCTGTTCTGGGATGTCGACCTGTTCTGGGATGTCGACCTGTTCTGGGATGTCGACCTGTTCTGGGATG
>CAZSPJ010000033.1:0-4414 GCA_964608795.1 uncultured Candidatus Poseidoniales archaeon
CACGGCGAGTTGCTCCACAATGTCCATCACGACCTGATTTGCCAGACCCTCGGATTCGACATCGGGACAGAGAGACCCTTCGGAGCAGACGGTTCTGTCAGCAGCGTAGCCCAATCCGGCAGGAGCGAAAACGAACTGATGCGCATAGCACTGGAGTCCTTGGACAGCCGCGCACCATGGCTTGACAGGACAGATGCGGTCTCGACCCACAGGCTGATGATCCTGACTGGGATGAATAGGGAGGAGTGGAACCGGTGGCTGGCTGAACCCGGTCCCGTACCGCCATCCGGAAGGGTCGGTACCATCGTCAGGGCTGAATCTACAGTCCGCCACACCGCACCGGTATGTCTCGAATGGAGCATGGCCGACTTCAACCAGGAAGGCATCGAGATCTCGATACCCACAGAGCTCACCGGAGGCGAGGAGCTCCCGGCGATTCGACTCCGAGGTTACATAGACAGGGTCGACATCCTGCCGATGGATGAGGTCGCCAACGAGTGGCTAGACCCGGATGGGGACGAGAGCATCGCTCCACTCAGGGTCCACGGCTCGGGTTGGAGGCCACGCCGCCTGGTGGCGATAAGGGACCTCAAGACCTCTGAGAGCAAGGCTGCCAAGGACCGCCATCACGACGGGTTGCTCGACGAACTCCAACTGGCTCTGTACGCTAGGGCATGGGAAATAGCCCATCCTGGCGATCTGGTGGTCGCTGCCGGCATCTCCCTGTTCAGTCACCACACCGAGCACATGCTGGAACTGTCATCTGAGTACTCGGCCTCGCACGACAATCTCCTGCTCGGTACACGCACGGACATCACGGCATCTCTGCACAGGTTCTGCGACGAGCCGCCCTCACCGTCCAGCGATCACTTCAGGGCATGGCTCGCACAACGCCTAGCGGTGGCTATGCGCACCGCGGCTGGGGCCGCTGCAGGCAGGGTCCACCCGACCCCGTCCTCGGGTGTGTGCGGTTACTGCCCGGCGAGGAACGTCTGCGATGTCAGGATGGAGACTGGTTTCTGATGCGTCTCAACACCGCCCAGCGTCTCGCGCTCAATCTGGATGCGCACATCGTCATCGACGCCGGGGCGGGCACAGGCAAGACCAGCACAATCGTAGATCGCGTCATCGAGCACTACCTGACCGAGGATCAGAGAGCGACTCGCCTTCTGCCTAAGCCGGAGCGCCCCTCTAGGCTGCAGGGAGGGATGATTGCCGCCCCGTCGTCAGAGCGCATCGACCTCAGGGAGTGGGGTGGCCTGCTTCCGGGCGAAGTCGTGCTGCTGACTTTCACCAATCGTGCAGCCGACGAGATGAGGGACCGGCTGCGACGGAGCATCGCTCGACTGCAACCCGGCCCCACAGGCGATGACGGGACTCGGCGCAGCGACCCGAGGATTAGGCAAAAGGGATTCAGTGAACAACTCCTGACCCTGCTGGAGGATGCGCCGATAGGGACAATCGACTCGTTCCTCAACCAACTGGTCTCGCCGTATCGTGGCATTCTCGGAGATGCCCTGAGCCGGGACAATGTTTCGAACGCTGGCAGGATTCTGCTGGTGGAGTCCGCCCTGAACACATTCTGGAGGCTGCCCAGCTCGGTCTCTCACATCGGGGAGGCGGTCGATGCGGGCATCCCGGCCGAGATTGCACCAGATGTGCTAGCGGCCAGAGACAGGATTGCGCGGCATTACTCAGGGAGGCACGCTGCAGCTAGGGTGCTGCGCAGCCTTGTAGGAAGATCCGTGTTCATCGAGGAGGCAGCCCGCAGGATGATGGATGGCGACAGCATCACCGCCGAGCTACTGCATCAGCAAATCATGGCGTCGGTAGATGCCGACGAGGTCGCCGAACACGCGGCCGAGATTCATTCGATTACACAGCGTTTCTGTAATCTGGTAAGAGAGAATTCAGCATCCATGGCACTCGCCGGCTGGCCGGCTGATTCTAGGATGGCCTGCTTGGACGCCCTCAGCAGCGAGGGACCGCCCGAGGACACATGGGGGCAGCTGACGTGGCTGAGCCACATCCTAGTCTGCACCCTAAACTCATCAGCCTTGATGAAGAGCAGCCTAGCCTTCTTCCCCCACGCCCACCTCCCCTCCGACTCGTGGGAGGCTGGAATAGAGAAGTACTCGAGGATACCAGATGCGGGCACCAAGGCACGCGTCAAGGACGAGATTACTGGCATAGTAACCGACCTCAGAGCCACTTGGTCCTCCGACCGAGGCAGACTGATGCTGCACTTCACGCGGGTCGCCCTGCTGCTCAGCGACGCGACTCCCCCCGCCTCGCCCGCCGATTGGACTCCCCCCCTCTCTCCGCTCCCGGTCCCTCTACCTGAGCGACTCGATACCACCGCTTCCAGTCACTATTTCACCCTCGATGCCGAGGTGCGTAACCTGCAGGACCTGTACCTCGCTCACCGGGGCTTCCAAGGTATCATCCAGAAGCTCAAGGAGCGCGACGAGGTTCACGACTTCGACGACATTCAGAGACTGGCAGGCGACCTGCTTCTGGCTAACTGCCCCTCCACCTGCAGGTCGTTCTACCATTCATCGATGCAGGATGCACTTGACTCGCTGAAGGACAGCCCATGGCGTGATGATCACATCCACGCCGCATTCGTAGCCCTCGAACGGCTGGAGGCTGACCCCAGCAAGGCTGGAGAGGCAGCCTCGAGCCTCGGCGCCATCCGCGCCGACCTTGAGAGCAGGTTTGAACTGCTGAGGACAATCAGAAGACGCTACCGGGCCTTCATCATCGACGAGGCTCAGGACAATTCGCCACTGCAGTGGAGGCTGCTCTCGAGGCTGTGGGGTGAGAGGCGCGTGGACGAGGGCGAGCCAAGCGCCCCTGACACCCCTTGGCAACCAACGGTCTGCTATGTGGGAGACGTCAAGCAGAGCATCTACGCATTCAGGCAGGCAGAGGTCACCGGCTTCCTCGAGTTCGCGAGGCAGTTGATGATGGTGAACGACCACGAACTGGCGAGCGTCGACGAGCTGACTCGTAAGCCAGCGCTCAGGAGTGACGCCCGCAGCCGCGATCCGAGGAACGCCCACGCTCTGACCATCGCAACAGCCACCGAGCACATGGAACAGGGGGGGAGGGGCCTAGTGGCTTGGATCCCCTTCGATGCGACCGATCGTGACCTGCCCGCACCGAGCGGGCCCGAGGTCGAGAACCGCAGGAGGGGGCTGATTACCCTGCAGGTGAACTACCGCACCAGCGGAGGTCTTCTGAGAGCAATGAACGAGTGGTGGGAAGATGTCTTCTCGGACAGGCACCGACTCTTCCCCAACGGCGATTTCTATGCCACTCCTCAGACGCTGTTCGCATGCCCTGACAAGCACGACTCCCCCGGAGCCATCGAGTGGATTTGCCCGTTGAGCACCGGGGGCGAGTCCAATCCTCCTACCGATCTGACCACGCACTTGGACCCGTTCGGTGCTGGCAAACCCGACTCTCTCGAGCGCCAGGCCCTGCTGATAGCCCGACGCGTTGGCAGCCTCATCGATGGCTCCCCAGTCAGAGTCAGGTCAGCAGACGGGAATTGGCACCAGGTGGACGCCGAAGACCCTGTTCCGCCCAATGAAATCATGATACTGCTCCCCACTAGACCGAATATCAGGGATATCGTCATCAGGCATCTCCACGACCATGGGATTCCGGCTCAAGCCGACCGGGAGGGAGGGCTGCTGGACCGACCGGCCGCACACGCCATCGAGGGGCTGCTGCAGCTCGTCGCGAGACCTAGGTCACGCCACCACGCTGCTTGGGTAGCCCGCTCCGTCCTGATTGGCATGGACGACGCCCAACTACAGGACTACATCGGAGGTTCACAGAGAGGAGAAGACCTCCTGTCTCGATTGGTAGGGCACTGCTTGTCCGAGCGCCAGCGGGCTCTGGTCGAGAGGTGGCGCCACCTGTCCGGAGCGGGTCGCCTAATCGATCTACTGGACGAGACCATAGACAGATCCGACCTGCTCACTGCCTACCCCGATTCCGTATCGCGTCAGGACGTTGAGCAGTTCGTCGACATCATTAGGGCGCTGGCCGCTGAGGTCGGAGGCGACGCGATGGTACTAGCGGACAGGATACGCGACCTCAGGGAGCGCAGCTCCGATTCCCTCGAGGCCATCACCGTCCCACCAAGCGATGCAGTCAGGGTGATGACGATACACAGTGCCAAGGGGCTCGAGGCCAAGGTGGTGGTACTGGCCGACGTCTTCTCCAATAGGCAGACCAACATGAGGAACGAGGACCTCAGTCGCCTGATAGTGAGCCCCGAGCTCTTCGCCGGCAATCCCAAGCCGTGGTCCAGCGACTCCTCACCGCACTCCGCGATGTGGTCTCACGTCCGGGTGCTGCACCAGGCCCGCAAGGACGCCGAGGCTCGCAGGCTGCTGTA
>CAZSPJ010000033.1:4514-6703 GCA_964608795.1 uncultured Candidatus Poseidoniales archaeon
CGCATCGAGAGACTGGATGACGCCGCTCGTTCCACGGTCGTGGCCGAGGACCCTCCCGCACCCCGGCAGGACTCGGCCGCCAGAATTAGAATCTCGCCGAGCAAACTCCCGGTGTTTCAGGAGTGCCAACGCCGACAGTGGTACGAGACCAGAGGCGGTCTGAGTCCAGAGCCGATAGCCTCCAGTGGGCAAGCGCATTCCTCGAAGGGGATGCCGGACAACGTGGACCCTGCGACTCTCGGCACCGTCTTCCACAGGATTCTGGAGATAGGAATCGGCAACCCCGGCCTTGACGGCGAACCGGCAAGCTCGCCTCTTCCAGCATCATGGACGGAACACAGGGAAGACCACTTGTCAGACCCCGAGACCCATTCCACGGCGTTCACAGAACTCCTCCCGCCCGACGCCGGCCTCGAGCGAACCCGTCTTCTGGTAGAGGGCATGGCAGAGCGCATTGGCTCCGGGCCTCTCGGCAGGATGGTGGAGCGTCAATCGGTGAACGACCACAGGCTTGAGGGACTCAGAACGGAGATGCCGTTCCACATAGCCCTCGACGTCGAGACAACAGGCTCTGTCAGACAGCGTTGGAGTCCCGAGGGCCCTGAGCCTCTGGCGAGCATGGATCAGGCCACCATCGAGATGAGTGGGATCATCGACCTCGTGCTATGCACGGTGACCTCCAGCGGCGATTCCACCATCAGACCAGTCGACCTGAAGACCGAGGACGCCGGATTGATCGACAATGACTCCTCCGAGGGACTCCTCGAGGCCCTCGGCTCGGAGGATGCCGGGCCCGCTTGCGAAGCCGAGCTCGAGATACTGAGTAAGCACCGCATGCAGCTGGCCCTGTACTACCGAGCATTGCAGAGCATAGAGGACGCGAGAGAGGCAGCTGGCCTGCGCTACAGGACCGTACTACCGCCTGCCATACTGGTCGGAGTGACTGGCAGGATGGTCGAGTACCCCATGGAGATGCTGGATCGAGCATCACAGGAGTTGGAAGAACTGCTCGTCAGGACCGCTGGCATGGCTCTGGCCTCGGACGCTCCGCTGTCAGATTTCGACAGACTCCCAGTGGAGTCGGCCCACATCTGCGAGAACTGTCCGTTCCACCGTGGCGCACTGCCTATCTGTGGCCCTGCGGAGCAGTGAATGCTCAGCGAAGACTCCATGTGCTGAGGACCTCACACAAGCCCATGAAGCCAGACCTCGATGCCCTCGCCCAACGCAGCGACGAGTTGTGGGAGGAATCGATACTCCCCAGTCTGATGGATTTCGTAGCCATCCCCGCTCTTTCTCCCGGATTCGACCCCGATTGGGCCAAGACCGGGGATCTTGACGCCACCGTCGAGCTGTTCTGCGGCTGGCTCGATTCCCAGTCCATCAACGGCTTGTCCTACGAGGTCCATCGCATTGGAGAGCGCAGTCCGGTGCTGCTGGTGACTATCGAAGGCACAGGCCCTGGAGAAGTGCTGTTCTACTCTCACCTCGACAAGCAGCCGGCCCGCCCGGAGCTGTGGTCAGAGGGGCTGCACCCGTGGAAGGCGGTTCGACGTGAGCCGTGGCTGTTCGGTCGCGGGGCGCTCGACGACGGATACGGCGGCTACCTCTGCGTGACCTCGGTCAGGATGCTGCAGGAGCAGGGAGTTGCCCACCCGACATGTCGATTCATCATCGAGACCTGCGAGGAGTCCGGTTCGTTCGACCTCCCCGAGTACCTCGACGCCCTGACCGACGACCTCGGCACCCCCGACCTCATCGTCGTGCTCGACACGGGAGGAGGCGACTACGATCACATCTGGGTCACTGGTGCACTGCGCGGGCTGCTGGCTGGTACCCTCTCTGTGCAGGTCTCCCACGAGGGCATCCACTCAGGCCACGGAGGAGGCGTGATACCCTCATCCTTCAGGATAGCAAGGATGCTACTCGACAGGGTCGAGGATTCGGATACCGGCGAGGTGCTGATTCCTGGGATGCACGTGCCTATCACCGAGGAGGTCAGAGCCCAGTCCGACTCGCTGATAGAACTCCTAGGTGACACGGTATGGGACGATCTCCCGGTGGTCGACGGTATGCGACCTCAGACACCGGGTGCGGCAGAGATGCTCCTGAATATGAACTGGAGACCGTGCATGTCGGTGATAGGGGCCGATGGGATGCCCCCGATACAGACAGCGGGAAACGTCCTC
>CAZSPJ010000034.1:0-1956 GCA_964608795.1 uncultured Candidatus Poseidoniales archaeon
ACATCGACATCATCGTCGGCATCAACCTCCTGAGGGAGGGTCTCGACATACCCGAAGTCTCACTGGTCGCCATCTTTGATGCAGACAAAGAGGGTTTCTTGCGCAACGAGCGTTCACTGCTGCAGACCATAGGCAGGGCGAGCCGCAACGAGCACGGCTCGGTCATCCTGTACGCCGACTCGGTCTCGCTAGCGATGGAGGCTGCAATCAGTCAAACCCTGGCGAGGCGCAGCATGCAGAGCGCGCACAACGAGGAGCACGGCATTGTGCCGCAAACCATCCGCAAGGCACTACCTGTGATGGGCGAGGAAGTCGACGACCTGCTGTCCGGGGCTGCTGGTAGGGGCAGAGGCGGTGGGCGGCGACTTGTCGGCAAGGGGCGCGGTAAGCGCGGGCTCGAGGGTCTCGCGCAGAAGTTCGGCCTCGGTGCGGGAGTCTGGAACACCTCAGACTCGGTGCTAGAGAACGTCAGCCAGCCAGAGTGGGTGGCTGCGGCCCACGAGGTTGTCACACACGAAGTCGAGGGCGACACTGCGAAGCTGATTGCTAGACTGGAAAAGGAGATGAGACAAGCCGCGGCCAGACTCGACTTCGAGCGCGCCGCGCAACTGCGTGACCGTATCTTCCAACTTGAGAGTGCGTCGAGTTGAAGGCACGAAAGCGCTGCGGAGGCCTGTGTCGGGCTACAGCAAGGACGACTTCACCGCACCTGTGGAGGACTACGACTTCACCGCTGTGAGCGATGTGAGCTCGCTCATCGACCAGATGGGGCGAGCGGGTGGCTTCACGGCTACCAAACTCGCGCACGCGCGCGATGTGCTTAGCGATGCGATGGCCAAGAGCGGACAGGATGGGGTCCTGAACTGGCTCTCGTTCCCGGCCTGCCTGTGCGCCACAGGCACTCGCGGGTTCTTCCTCGAAGCGCTCAAGCGCAAGGCATTCAACGTCGTAATCACCACCTGCGGAACCCTCGATCACGACATCGCACGCACCTACCAAGACTACTTCCACGGAGATTTCCGGTTGGACGACATCGCGTTGGGCGAGCAGGGCCTAAACAGACTGGGTAACGTCATAGTGCCCAACGAGTGCTACGGCGAAATCATCGAAGAGGTCGTTCTTCCCTGGTTGCAGGAAATTGAGGCGGAGAGAGCCTCGGAGCAGGGAGAGAACCCGTGGTTGGGCTTTGGCTCGGTCGAGCTGTGCTGGGCTATGGGCGACCGCATCGAAGACGAGGGGTCACTTCTCCACTGGGCAGCCAAGCACCGTATCCCAATCGTCATTCCAGGGCTCTCCGATGGCTCCATCGGCTCACAGCTGTTCATGCACCGGCAGAAGAGCCCGAATTTCATGGTCGACTTCCTCGCCGACGAACAGATCCTCTCAGACCTCACCTGGACCGCCGAAGAGAGCCATGCGCTGATGATCGGTGGGGGTATCTCGAAGCACCACGTAATCTGGTGGAACCAGTACCGTGGGGGCCTCGACTCGGCCGTCGGCATCACCACCGCCCCCGAGTATGATGGTTCACTCTCTGGCGCGCGCCTGCGCGAGGCGGTCTCATGGGGCAAGATTAGGCCCGAAGCACCTCAAGTAGTAGTTGAGGGGGATGCTTCCGTCCTATTGCCCCTGCTCGGCGCTGACCTGTTCCGTGATTAGTGCGTGAGAACGGGACTAATGCCGTGCAAATGCATAAAGGCGTCCAGTGGAGCGGCCGCCCTCATGTCCGTTGAATCGATGGTACAGGGAATGATTGATGCACTAAATGATGCGCTTGGCGATGCTTCCAAGCACGACCGCGGTAACAGCGCCGCTGGAACCCGCGTAAGGAAGGCCATGCAGACCTGCAAGAACTGCGCTCAGGATGTCAGAAAGCAGGTCCAGGCCGACAAGAACTCACGTTGAATCAGTCGTTCCTGTGAGCGAAGACCTCCATCAGGGCTACCCTCATGGAGA